>JANWKW010000098.1 GCA_025451135.1 Vulcanimicrobiia bacterium
GACGCCCCCGTCGAACGGCGAGCGAAGGCCGGCCGAGCGCGCCAGCGCCTGGAACGGGGCTTCGCCGCCGCGCCCGCACAGCGCGACGTAGCGCGCGATCGCGTCGCTGGGGTCGTCGAGCGACGCCGTCCAGAACTGGAGCGCG
Source organism: Vulcanimicrobiia bacterium (assembly GCA_025451135.1). Taxonomy (GTDB): domain Bacteria; phylum Vulcanimicrobiota; class Vulcanimicrobiia; order Vulcanimicrobiales; family Vulcanimicrobiaceae; genus JALYSX01. The sequence continues at coordinate 146 of JANWKW010000098.1, forward strand.
CAGCTCATCGCCATCACGTAGTCGATGTAGTAGAACGCGAACGCGTAGATGTGGCGCTGCTGCTGCCACGCCCCGCCGTTCTCCATGTGCGGGATACCGCCCGCGACGCGCCACGGCAGATAGCGCACCTCGCACCAGCGCCACATCGCACGCCGCTCCGCCGGGGTCGCGTCCGGAGCCGCATAGACGAGATGCTGGAAGTGGTCGACGGCACAGCCGTACGGGAGCAGCATCAACGATGCGGCCAGATGACGGCGCCGGTAGCGCTCGGCGCCGTCGCCGAAGAAGGTCTCGAGATGAGGACGGACGAGGAACTCCATCCCCATCGAGTTGATCTCGCACGCCTCGAGCGTCGGCCAGAGATAGTCGGCCAGCGGTTTGTCGCGGCTCTGCTGGCATTGGAACGCGTGACCGAGCTCGTGCACCAGCACGTTGACGTCGTGGGTCGTGCCGTTGCAGTTCGCGTAGACGAACGGAAGTCCGTAGGTCGGGAACGACGTGCAGAATCCGCCGCCCGCCTTTCCGTCGCGGATCGGCAAGTCGTGAAGGCCGCCCGCGATCATCATCTCGGCGAAGCGGCCGAGGGCCGGATGGGTCGCGGCGAGTGCGGCTTGCCCGGCGGTCGTGAGGTCGTCGCCGGCCGGCGGGCGCAGGCGGTCCGCCGTGTCGTACACCTCGAGGTCCCACGGCATCAGACGTTCGACCCCGATGGCGCGCGCTTGGGAATCCGCGATGCGCGCGCAGAGCGGAACGATCTCGCGCACGACCTCGTCGCGCAAGCGCGCGACGTCGGCGGCCGCGTAGTCGGTGCGGCGCAGCCGCCGGTACCCGAGCGCCGTGAAGTCGGCGTAGCCGAGCGCGCGCGCGGCCGCGGTGCGCTCGCGCACCAGGCCGTCGTAGATGCGGTCGAGGTCGTCGCGGTGCGCGTCGTAGTACGCCCATTTCGCGCGGGCCGCCGCCTCGCGTACGCCGCGGTCGGCATCTTCGCCGAAGGCGGCGATGCCGGGCAACGAATAGGTCGCGTCGCCGAAGGCGATCCGCGCGCCGCCGAGCAGGGCGACGTACTCGTCTTCGAGGGCGGCCTCGGCGGCGAGGCGATCGACGATCCGGTCGTCGACGGCTTCGACGTCGCAGGCCCACAGCGCGAGCGCGTGCGCGCCGAACGCGGCTTCGACGGCCGCGCGATGCGGCGAGGCGAGGACGGCGCGCTTCAATTGCGCGTCGCGCGCGGCGTAGACCGGCTTGCGTTCGTTGGAACGGTCGGCGTCGGCCTTGCGCTCCGGATCGCCGGTCGCTTGATGGAAGCGCAAGCTCGCCATCGCCTCCCACGTCTGGATCTCGCGGCGCAGCGCGTCCCAATCGCGGACCGCCGCGATCGCGTCCTGTCCCTCTGCGGCGTCGCGGATGCGTACCGCGAGGGCCTCGTGGCGCGCGAGGACGTCCTCGTGCTCCGGTTCGCGCGGCGCGATCTCGGCGAAGGTCGTCGCGCTAAACACGTTCGACCACCTCGACGGCGCGCAGGCAGGCGGCCGCGTCGTTCGCCAACGTCTCGACGATGTCGCGAGCGGGGCGTTCGGCGCGCAGCAGTCCGACCGACTCGCCGGCGTAGACGTGCGCGACGTCGAGATCGCGCGCTGCCTTGGCGGCCGCGAATCGCGCCCGGGCCGCGTCGTCGACCTCGCCGGCGCGATCGTGCCACTCGCTCTCGAACGCATTGCGCAGCGCGCGCCCGCGGAACTCGGCCGGCCACGGTTTGCGCTGTGCGCGATCGAACACGTCGGTCAGCACCGTCTGCGTCTCGTCGGCCGCGAGGATGCGCGCCCGCGCCTGCGGGGTCGAGCGGCTTTCGGTCGCGAGCAAGAACGGCGTGCCCACCCACGCGCCGGCGGCGCCGGCGGCGATGACCGCGGCGTAACCGCGCCCGCTCGCGATGCCGCCGGCGGCCAAGACCGGGCGGTCGGTCATGTCGAGCACGATCTGCAGGAGCGGCAGCGTGCCGACCGCGCCGGTGTGGCCGCCGGCTTCGGTGCCCTGGGCGACGAGGATATCGACCCCCGCGTCGAGCGCCTGCTGCGCCCGCGCGCGCGACTGGACTTGCGACGCCAACAGGATGCCGGCGTCGCGCACGCGTTTTGCGTACGGCGCCGGATCGCCGAAGGAGATGGAGATGAGGGCCGGTTTCGCGGCGATCGCGGTCGCGAGGAGGTGCGGACTGCGGTCGAGCACCCACGCCGCCAAGCCGATGCCGAAGCGCGGACGCGGCGGGACCGCGAGCAGCGCGAGCTGGGCTGCGATCTCGTCGTCGGACTCGTCCTCGTCGAAGCCGAGCATGCCGAACGCCCCGGCCTCGGCGACCGCGCGGGCGAGCGCGCCGCCGGCCTGCGGCGTCATCGGAGCGTTGAGCAGCGGGACCTCGATGCCGAGGAGATCGCAGAGACGCGTGCGGGGAGAAAGCATAACGGCCGACGCGTTCGCGCCGGCCGTCGATGTTTCCGCGCTCGCGCGGCGTCTTACGCCGCGGGCGTCGGCGCGGGCGTCTTCTTGATCGCGAGGTTGAGGAGCGCTTGGACAACCGCCAGGCCGTACAGGACCCAGATGACGGTCGTCGAGGTGAGCAGCGTCAGGCCGAACGCGTGGTCCAACGAGTAGGCACCGAACCCGGTGAACGGCAGCGCGAACGCCCCGGCGATATAGAGGACCGGCATCTCCCAGCCGTTGCCGGTGCTGAGGAAGCCGTTCTTGATATGGACGGTCAGGATAGCGACCAGCATCACGCCGAGCACGGCCGCCGGCCCGAGTGCGCCGAGGAATCCGAGCGCGACCAGCAGGCCGCCGCCGAACTCGCCGAGACCGGCAGCGGCGGCGAAGAGCTTGCCGGGTTTGAAGCCGATAGATTCGAACCAGCCGCCGGTGCCGGCGATCCCGTAGCCCCCGAACCAGCCGAAGAGCTTCTGCGCGCCATGAACGGCCAGCCCAAGGCCGATGATCAGGCGCACGATCAAGAGTGCAGTATCCATGATGACGTGGTGTCCTTCCGCGACCGTTGTCGCTTGCCGTTGCCTACCTACTTATGGTAAGTTATAAGCCAAGGCTACCACCGGGCGTGTGGCTATGTCAAGTAGGCAGGTTATGGAAAGTAAGCACCAAGACGAGATCGTCCAACTCTGTCCCCGGTACCACCGCGCGATCGAACTGATCGGCCGGCGCTGGACCGGTGCGGTTATCCGCGTCCTGTTCGCCGGACCGCGCCGATTCAACGAGATCCTGGCGCGCATCCCGGGCATCTCGGACCGGCTCCTGACCGAGCGTCTGCGCGAACTCGAGCAGGCCGAGATCGTCTCGCGCGCGGTCGAGACGGGTTCGCCGGTTCGCGTCACCTACGGCTTGACGGCGATGGGGCGCGATCTGGAAGGGCCGCTCGGCGAGATCGGCCGATGGGCCGAACGCTGGTTGCCGGCAGAGGCGACCGCCCTCTAGGGCTCGACCGTCTTCGTCAGATCCCGTGCGAGCACGAACGTGATGCCGCGCCGCTGCAGTTCCGGATAGAGCGCCCGGACGGCCGCCAGCGTGGCGGCGCGCGGGTGCCCGATCGCGATCGCGCTCCCGTTCTTGACCGCGATGTCGGCGGCCGCGCGCAGCTGCCCCTCGACCGCGGTTTCCTCGTCGACGTTGTCGAGGAAGACGTCGCGCGACGCGGTCGCGAGACCCGCCTTCGATGCGACCTCCTGCGCGACCGAGTTCGACGCCGTCCGCGAATCGATGAAGAAGAGGCCGTCGCGCTTGGCGACGATGGCGCGCACGACGTCGTCCATGACGCGCGCGTCGGCGCTGCCCTTGCTGCCTTCGTGGTTGTTGACGCCCTGCGCGAGCGGCACTTGCGCGAGATCGTCGTCGACCTGCGCGGCGATCTGCGCGTCGCTCATCTCGGTGGTGACCTTGCCTTTGCCCGGATCCATGCCCGAGACGGTCTCCATGGGCAGGTGCAGCATCACGCCCTTGCCGGCGGCGCTCGCCTCTTGCGCGATCGCCGCGGTGTAGCGCACGTCGGGCAGCACCGAGAGCGTGAGCGGGATCGGCAGCGCGATGAAGCCGCGCTCGGTTTCCGGCCACTGTCCGCAATCGTCGACGATCAGCGCGAGCCGCGGCCCGGTCGTCACGGCTGACCGCTCCGTTCCGGGCGACGCGGCGACGGTCGGCGACGCGACCGGTTGGATCGTCGCCTGCGGCCGCTCGGGCCTGACGGCTTCGACGGGAGCGGCCGTTGCGCGCGACACCGGCGCATGTCGCGGCGTTTGTCGCGACGGTCGCAGCAGCGAGCATCCGACGATCGCGGCGATCGCGATCAGCGCGGCGAGGACGAAGACTCCGCGCGACGACCGGCGAGCCCGTCGTTTCGATGTCTTCACGCGGTCTCCATGAGGGCGAGGTAGTGCCGATCGAAGGCTTCGAGCAGGCCCTCCGAACGCGCGTACGGTCCGGGTCGGTAGGCTCGCGAAGCGATGCCGAGCTGGCTCAGTTCGCTGACGTGCCAGTCCTGACGGTTGGTGGTGTCCCAGAACGCCGCGACGTCGTCCGGGTCGAAACCGGGCGAATCCATCTCGGCCGGAGCGAAGAGCAACTGACAGACGACTCTTGTGCGATCGACCGCGAGCGGTTCGATGACGTGGGCCATCGCGTACTCCGCCTGCAGGCTCAGCAGCATGGTCGGGAAGATCGTATAGTAGTAGGCCCGATGAAGATCCTCGCCGCCGACGTGGCCGAGCGGCGTCAAGCGCGCGTCCGCACCGGTCGCCAGTCTGTGCACGCCCTCGCGCAAGTCCGAGTAGCCGCCCAAGACGGGACCTTCGTGCAAGTCGTTGCGCCCGCTGTCCCACGGCGAGAGCTTCTCGAGCTGCGGATGGATGACCGGGCAGTGGTAACACTCGGAGTAGTTCTGGAAGAGCAGTTTCCAGTTCGCGGCGACCTCATAGTCGAAGCTCTGCGCGACGCGGAGCGTGTCGAGTCGCCACGCGGAGAACCGGCCGGCCAGCGGCGCGAGCGCTTCCGCGAACGGCACGGCGTCGGGTGCGAGGTTGACGAAGACGAAGCCGCACCACTCTTCGACCCGGGCTTCGAACAAAGCGTAACCGTCGAGGTCGAAGCCCGGCGTGTCGTCCATGTGGCGCGCGGCCTTCAGCCGGCCGTCGAGTCCGTAGGTCCAGGCATGATACGGGCACTGGATGGACCCGCCGAATCGTCCGGAGCGTTCCTGACACATGCGCGTCCCGCGATGGCCGCAGACGTTGAAGAAGGCGCGCAACGCGGCATCGGCGCTCCGGACGACGATCAGGCTCTCGCCGGCGATCTCGACGGTCTTGAACGCTCCGGTCTCGGGGAACTCGTCGACGCGCCCGGCGACGATCCACGAGCGTGCGAAGATACGCTCGCGCTCACGCGCGAAGACCGCGGGGTCGCAGTACCAGCGCGCGTCGAGGGTCCGCGCCCCGGCGGTCGCGCGGGCCTGCGAGAAGGTGGTCACGGCGTCTGGTCGGGCACCACTGCGCGCGGATGCAGCGGCAGCGTGGCATACTTGTAGCCGAAGTACGCGCCGATCGCGTAGAACACGACGTCCATGAAGGTGAAGGTCGTGCTCATCACCTCGGCTACGTGCGGGACGAGTCCGAGGAAGACGTCGACATACGAGGCATGATCGTGCGCGGCGACGCCGGCGACCACGGTCAGGAAGTTGCCGAGCGCGCAGCCGAAGACGGTGAGGACGGCAGATGCGACGGCGAAGCGCCCGTCGTGCCCGCGACCGGCGAAGCGCACGGCGAACGCGACGGCAAAGCCGACGCCGATCGCCATGAAGCCGATCTGGAAGTTCGTCGCGGCGGTGATGGCGGCCCAGGCGATCGCGGCGAGAGCGGCGGCCGCGAGGCCGGCGAGGATGCCGACGACGAGATTCCCGTCATCGCGCGGGTCGGTCGAAGAGAACACGGTCATGGCCGCTTGCTTTCGGCCTGCGGCTAGCGACTCTCCCGCTAGCGCTTGAGAAGGCCCGGGAAGAGCCGCCCGAGATTTTCCACCTTCGGCCGGTCGTTGAAGACGATGTACGGCTCGTTCGGGTTGTGGTCCATGTAGTGCTGATGGTAGTCTTCGGCCGGATAGAACGCGTGGAACGCGACAACTTGGGTCACGACCGGCGCGCCGTAGACGTGCCGCTTCGTCAGGCCCGCGATGTATGCGAGCGAACTCGCGCGCTGCGCCGGGGTCGTGTAGAAGATCGCCGAGCGGTATTGCGTGCCTTCGTCCGGGCCTTGGCGGTTGAGCTGGGTCGGGTCGTGTGCGACCAGGAAATAGACGTCGAGCAATTGTTGGAACGAGATCACGCGCGGGTCGTAGGCGATCTTGACGGACTCGGCATGGCCGGTCTCGCCGCCGCTCACGATGTCGTAGTGCGCGGTCGAGGCGCTGCCGCCCGAGAATCCGACGGTCGTGTCGGTGACGCCGCGCAGACGCTCGAAGACGCCCTGCATGCCCCAGAAACACCCGCCCGCGAGGACGACGGTCTGGGTAACGGGCGCCGAGGCGGGAGCGCTGACGGGGAAGAGCAGGGCTACCAGGCCGAGGATGAGGACGCGGAGCAGAGGCTTCATGCCTATGTAACGCAGACCGGCCGGGTCTTGGATGCGGCTAGCGGACGGCCAGGTCGGTGGAGAGCACGCCCGCCGGCTTGATCGTATGCTTCGAGGCCAGGGCGACGAAGGCCACGGCCAGGATCGAGAGCAGGGCGGCGTCATCGAAGAGTCCGAGGACCGGGATATCGCCGAACAGGTCGAGCGGCGAGACGATCAGCACGGCCAGCGCGCCGGCGCCCCATTTCAAGTGGCCCGGGACCCGTTCGTCGCGCAGCATCGGGACGACGCGGAGGATCGAGGTCTTGGCGCGGACGAGGGTGCGGAACAGCTTCATACTTCCTCGTACCCGTACGGGCGGGCAAAGTTACGAGCGAGCGGTCGCGAAGAGCCGGGGATGAGCACCCAGTTCCTGGCGACGGCATTCGCCACCGCGATCACGATCATCGACCCGATCGGGATGATCCCGCTCACCCTCTCGGCGACGGCCCATGCCTCGCCCGAGCGGCGGAACAAGATCGTCGACCAAGCGGTCCTGGTGGCGGGCGGCATCATGCTCTTCATGGGACTGGTCGGCCAAGCGCTCCTCAGCTATCTCGGTATCACCCTCCCGGCGTTTTTGATCGCCGGCGGCATCCTACTGTTCCTGATCGCGATCGATATGCTGTTCGCGCGGCCGACCGGCGCCAAGGGGACCGAAGAAGAAGAGCGTGAGGCGGCGCAGGTCCAGAACCCGGCGGTCTTTCCGCTGGCCGTACCGATGATCGCCGGCCCCGGCACGATCGCGACCGTGCTGCTGCTGCTCAATCTCACCAAAGGCGATCGCTTCGAGATCGCGATCGTGTTCGGCGCATACGCGGCCGCGCTGCTGATCACGTGGCTCTGCATGCGCGGCGCCACCTTGCTGCAGCGCTACGTGGGCCGCACCGGCATCCACGTCGTCACCCGGCTCCTCGGCATCATCCTCGCCGCGCTCGCCGTGCAGTTCGTGCTCAACGGCATCGTGCAGACCCCCCTGTTCGGGACGCGCTAAATACGGAGGATTCGGCGCGCGACGCGCTGTATCCGATCCGCAAGAAAGGAGGGCCGATCGTATGACTGACGTTTTTGACGCCGCTTTGCGCGGACGTCGCGCTTTGGGTCGGCCGCTCCTCACGAGGTAGCCGACTCGCCTTGACGTTCGCCGCGCAATTCACCTGATTTGCACGCATACGTCTTGAGGTATCCCGAGTTGACGCTTCCCAACGCTTCGTCGCGCACCGGCCGGATCTCGGCCGAGCATCGCGGCGCATACCGCATCCTCACCCCCGAGTCCGAACTTGCCGCCGAACTCGAAGGTAAGCTCCGGCATCGCGCCCGGTCGCGGCTCGATCTGCCGGCCGTCGGCGACTACGTGACCTACGATCTTCTCGGAGCCGGCCGCGCGATCGTGCGCGCCGTCCTGCCGCGCGCCGGCTGCATCGTACGCAAGGCCGCCGGCACGCGCACGGACGAACAGGTGATCGCGAGCAACGTCGACACGCTCTTCATCGTGGCGGCGCTGGACGGCGATTTCAACCTGCGGCGGCTCGAACGCTACGTCATCCTGGCGTGGGACGGCGGCGTGCGGCCGGTCATCGTCCTGAACAAGGCCGACCTCTGCGACGACCCGTCGTTCGCCCAGGACGCCATCGCCGCGACGGGCTGGTCGATCCCGGTCCACCGGGTGTGCGCGTTCGACGGATCGGTCGCATCGACGCTCGCCGCATACCTCGCGGCGGGACAGACGGTGGCCCTGGCCGGCTCGTCGGGCGTGGGGAAGTCGACCCTGACGAACGCGCTGCTCGGCGAACGCCGCCAGGAGACCGGCGGCATCCGCGAGGACGACGACAAGGGGCGGCATACGACGACCGCGCGACAGCTGTTCCCGCTGGCCAGCGGCGCGGCGCTGATCGACACGCCGGGCATGCGCGAGCTCCACCTGTGGAGCGATGCGGCCACGATCGACGGCGCGTTCGAGGATATCGCCGCGGCGGCCGAGGCGTGTCGCTTCGCGGATTGCGCGCATACGGCCGAGCCCGGGTGCGCGGTTCGCGAGCAGATCGACCCCGGACGCCTGGAGAGCTACCGGAAGCTGTTGCGCGAGGCGGCCTACTTGGAGCGCCGGACCGATGCGAGCGCGAACGCGGTCGAGAAGGCGCGCTGGAAGGCGATCCACAAGGCGATGCGGTGAGGGGTAGGGCCTTTGCGCGGTCGACCGCGAAGGTCCGCACATGACAGCACTCTTGATGATCGGGGCGCTCGTCGCCTCGCTCGGCTCTCCCACGCGTCCGACGCTCGGCGCGTACTGCGGTCCGGCGGGCGACACCGCCGCCATCCAGTCGGTCTTCCTCAAGGAGCACGCCGCCGGCAAGTATCCGGTCAAACAGTCCGCGATCATGGCGATCGCGGCGTACTATCCGGGCGGATTCGGGCAGGTCGTCTACACCGGGAGCGGGATGGCCGCCGAATACTTCGTGCACGCCGCCGGCGGTTGGCGCTCGGTCGGTACGATCGTCCCCAGTTCGTTCTCGAAACAGGCGCTGGCGTTCTTCGCGAGCACCGGCAACGCGCGCGCGAACGGCGGCAAGCAGTGCGTGAATCCGAGGTTCGTCCCGGTCGGCAGCGGTTAGCACGCGCTACGACGTCGCGGTCGTCGGCCTCGGAGCCATGGGCGCCGCCGCGGTCGCGGCGTGCGCGGCCCGCGGCGTCCGAGCGATCGGGATCGACCGCAACGCGCGCGGACACGCGCTCGGCGCATCCAACGGCAAGAGCCGCATCGTCCGCCAGGCGTACTACGAGCATCCGGCCTACGTGCCGCTGCTCGTGCGCGCGTACGAGCGCTGGCGCGAGCTCGAGCGCACCGCCGGCACGGAGCTCCTTGAACTCTGCGGCCTGCTGATGGCCGGTCGCCCGGGCAGCCCGGTGATCGACGGCGCGCTGCGTTCGGCGCGCGCGCACGGCTTGGCGGTCGAGGAATACGACGCCGGCGACATCCGCGAACGCTATCCCGGCCTATGCGTGCGCGACGACGAAACGGGCGTCTTCGAACCGGCCGGCGGCTACGTGCGGCCGGAAGCCGCGGTCGACGCGTTCCTCCGCTGCGCCGAGCGCGATGGCGCGACCCTGCGCTTCGCGTGCGGGGTGCGGTCGTGGTCTGCGGATGCCGACGGCGTCGCGATCACGCTCGACGACGGCTCGACGATCGCTGCAGCCCGCCTGGTCCTCGGACTCGGACCCTGGTTCGCCGAGACGCTCGGCTCGCTCGGCGCGCCGCTCGCGGTACAGCGCAACGTCCAGGTCTGGTTCGCGCCGTCGACGCGAGCGTACGATCTCGGGCGGTTCCCGGTCTTTCTGCTCGACCGCGATGGACTGCCGGCACCGGTCTACGGGTTTCCGGACGCCGGCGATGGAGTGAAGGCGGCGTTCCACGGGCTCGGAGCCATCACGACGCCGGACGCCGTAGACCGACGTGTCGATCCGACACGCGATATCGCGCCGCTCGCGGCGGCCCTGGACGGCTGGATGCCCGGCGCGTGCGGCCCCGTATCGGAAGCGAAGGTCTGTATGTACGCGCGCACGCCGGACGACGACTTCGCGATCGACCTGCACCCGGAGCACGCCAACGTCGTGCTGTGCGGGGGCTTCTCGGGACACGGCTTCAAATTCGCGAGCGTGGTGGGGGAGATCGCGGCCGATCTGGCCCTCGACGGAGGCACCGCGCTCGATATCGGCTTCCTGTCGCTCAGACGTTTCTCGCGAGGGTCGGCGCCCGCGAATCCGCGAAGTCCACAGGCATGACCGACTACGAGCATTTCCGGGTCCGCCCCGAGAGTCGCGTCGACCTGAGCAAGCTCGACCCGGCGCAGACGCCCGGATGCAAGGACAAGGAGGAGGCCGCCAAGCGACTCGAGCGCGACGTCGCGGCGCTGACGCATCTCCAGTACCTGCTCTACGCAGAGAACAAGCGCTCGCTCCTGATCGTGCTGCAGGCGCTCGACGGCGGCGGCAAGGACGGCACCGTCCTGCACGTCTTCCAAGCCTTCAATCCGCAGAGCGCGTACGTCCATCAGTTCAAGGTGCCGTCGACGCTGGAAGCGTCGCACGACTTCTTGTGGCGCGCCCATGCGGCGGCGCCCGCGCGCGGACAGGCGGCGATCTTCAACCGATCGCACTACGAAGACGTGCTGACGGTCCGCGTGCACGAGCTCGTCCCCAAGGACGTCTGGTCCAAGCGGTACGACCGGATCAACGAGTTCGAGAAGAACCTGACCGAAGCGGGAACGACCATCGTGAAGTTCTTCCTGCACATCAGCCCGGAAGCGCAGCTCGCCCGCTTCAAGAAGCGGCTGGACGATCCGACGCATCAATGGAAGATCTCCGAGAGCGATTACACCGAGCGCAAGCGCTGGGACGACTACATGGCGGCGTACGAGAACGTGCTGGAACGCTGCAGCACCGCGCACGCGCCCTGGTACGTCGTGCCGGCCGACAAGAAGTGGTACCGCAACCTGGTCGTCGGCGGCGTGATCCGCGAGACGCTGGAGAAGATGGATCCGAAGACCCCGGCCCCGACCGTCGACATCGAGCGGATCCGCAAGCAATACCACAAAGCCGTCGATCGGGCCTGATGGAACTCTTTCGCGCGACCGGACTGGAATGCCACTATGGCGCCCGGGAGATCTTCTCGGGCGTCGACGTCGTGCTGAACGAAGGCGAGCGGATCGCCTTGGTCGGCCCCAACGGCGCGGGCAAATCGTCGCTGCTCCGGCAGCTGGCCGACGTCGATCAGATCCACGGCGGCACGATCGTGCGCGCCAAGGAGACGCGCTTCGGATACCTCGCGCAAGGCGTCGCGGACGAGACGCGCGCCACCCTGGACGAACTGGTCGCGACGGCGCTCGGCAAGGTGCCCGACGCCGACTGGGCCTACTCGAACAAACGCCTGCGCGCGATGCTCGACGGATTTGGATTCACGAGCGACGACTTCGGCCGCCCGTTGCGCGAGTTCTCCGGCGGCCAGCGATCCAAGGCGGCGCTGGCGCATCTCTTGATCGACGATCCGGAGTACCTGATCCTCGACGAGCCGACCAACCATCTGGACATCGAGACGGTGCGATGGCTCGAATCCTACATCGCCGCCGACAAGCGCGCCTACGTGATCGTCTCGCACGACCGCTACTTCCTCGACCGGGTCGGTACGCGCGTCTGGGAGATGGATCGCGGAACGCTCTTCGCGTACGCCCCGGCGCGCCCGGCCTACCACAAATACGTCGAGCAGCGCGAGGTCCGGATCGCGGCGGAGCGCGAGGCGTACGAGCTCTACGTGGCCGAGCGGGAGAAGCGCAAGGCCTCGATCGCGGGATTGCGCACCACCCTGACGTCGAGCAATTACAGCCGGGTGAAGAGCCGCGAGAAGCAGCTCGAACGGGTCGAGCGCGAGATGGCCGCCCCGCCGCCCGCGCCGGAAGTGCGCGCCATCGGCGTGAAGCTCAAGAGCTCGCGGCGCGCGACGACGGGCTTCGCCTTCGAGGTCAAAGATATCGCCAAGGCCTATGCGAAGCCGCTCTTCTCCGGCGTGACGTTCAACCTGCAGCAGGGCGCGCGGCTGGCGATCGTCGGCCCGAACGGCGCCGGAAAGTCGACCCTGCTGCGTATCCTCGCCGAGGAGATGCTTCCGGATGCCGGTGAGGTGCGCTACAATCCGGCCGCCCGATTCGCGTACTTCACCCAGAACGCGCACGAGCAGCTCGACGTCGAAGCGACCGCAGTGGACGCCGTGACCAGCGGCACGACCGCGAGCGAAGAAGAAGCGCGCAACCTGCTCGGACGGATGCGCATCTCGGGCGAGGCCGCGGACAAGCCCGTCAAGGCGTTCTCCGGCGGCGAGCGCCGCCGGATCATGTTGGCCCGCCTGATGGCGCGCAAGTGCGACGTGCTGCTCCTCGACGAACCCACCAACGATCTCGACATCGCCAGCCGCGAAGCGCTCGAAGACGTGCTGGTCGCCTACGAAGGTGCGCTCGTGATCGTCTCGCACGATCGCTACCTGCTCGACGCGCTGAGCGACCTGGTCCTCTGGATCGACGACGGCGCCTGGGGCATCGTCGAAGGCGGCTACGGCGGCTACGAGGATGCGCAGCACAAGCGGGAGCGTGGAGCGGTCGCCGCCGCGGCCGGGTCGAAGCTCGTCCGCGACACGCGACTCACGCCTCTGAAGGTCAAGAGCAAGCTGCAGACCATCGTCAAGCGCATCGAGCGCGACATCGAGAAGATCGATGCCCGCAAGGCGGAGATCGAAGCGCTGTTCGCGAGCGTCGAGCTGTACGCCGATCGCGAGAAGGTCAAGGCGCTCGAAGCTGAACGTGCCGACCTCGCGAAGCGCGGCGCGGAGCAGCTCGACGCCTGGGAGACGGCACAGGCCGAACTGGAGTCGATCGAGGTCTAGTCGTTGGGCGAGAGCGTGTAGCCTTCCGGGTCCTTGAACCACGCGATCTTGGTGCCGCCGGGTGCGGTCCAGATGCCGAGCTCGTCCTGCTCGAGGAAGCCGAAGCGCTCGAACGTCACGCCGCGTCCGACGAGATCGCGGACCGTCTGCGCGACGTCGTCGACGTGCCACCCGAGCTGGGTGAACGGCGGGGGCGCGCACGCTTCGACGCGCTGCACGCGCAGGGTCGTGCCGTTCGCGTCGTAGACGAGCGCGAACGGCGTATCCTCGACGAGGCGTAGGCCGAGCGTCTCACCGTAGAAGGCCTTGGCCGCGTCGGGTTTCGATGTCGCTACGAAGGCGACGATGGCTTTGTCTCCCAGCATATACGTACTAGGGCGCGAACGACCCGATCAGATCGAGGTCCCGGTAACTCGTCCACCAGGCCTTGCCGTCGAATGCGAGCGCGCGCGATTCGTCGTCCATGGCGGCGATCGGCGTGACGACCGCTTCCGGCCCGCTCAGATCGACGCGTGCGAAGTGGAGGTTCTCGAACTCTTCGTCCCCGGTGATACCGTAGAGCGTCCCATTCGCGAAGCCGATGCCTGCCAGACGGACGGGGAGCGTATGCTCGGCCTTCACCGCGCCGCTGCCATCGAGCGTGACGATCTTGCGATTGCCCATCTGGAGAAGATAGAGATTCGTCCCGTCGGATGCCAGATGCGACCCGCTCAACTCCGGGAGCGCGATCCCGTCGGGATCGAATCCCTTTTAGGGCGTGTAGAGATATAGATAGCGATCGTCGTCATCGCCGACCGAGACGACCACCCGGAGCGAGCCGTCGAGGACGGCCATGCCGTACGGCTTCCCGGGCGTCGCAACGGCGGGGCCGGCGGTCCAGGTCGAGGTGTCGACCGGGTAGATCGCGTTGGTGTCCCACGCGCCGACGTAGAGCGTATCTCCGAGCGCGGCGAGGGGTTGGGGATGTCCGGCGGGCGACGCCTGGCGCGGGTGTTCGGTGACGGAGTTCATATCCGCGAAGACGCTCCGGCGACCGGAAATGGTTGCGGTTCCGGTTCGCGCGCCGGCGTTCCGGCGGCGATCTCGAACGAGCGAAGCCGGGCGGCGTGGTCGTAGATGTGCGCACCGATCATCAGTTCGTCGGCTTGGGTCATCTCGAGGAACCGGCCGATGTCGCTTCCGATGCGTTCCGGAGATCCGACCATGGCGTAGCGGAGGGTCGACTCCAATCCCAGCTGCTCGTCGGCCGACCAGAGCCCCTCGGTGGATGCGACCGGAGGCTGGAGCTGGGTCGGCGTGCCGCGCCGAAGGTTGATGAACTGGAGCTGCTGCGAGGTGAACAGTCGGCGGGCCTCCTCGTCGGTATCGGCCGCGATGACGGTCACGCCGACCATGGCGTACGGCTTCGCCAGGACCGCCGAGGGTTGGAACCGCGAACGATAGAGGTCGAGCGCGTGCAGCAGAAGATCGGGTGCGAAATGCGCGGCGAACGCGAACGGCAGTCCGAGCGCCGCAGCGAGCTGCGCGCTGAACAGGCTCGAGCCCAGCAGCCAGATCGGAACGTTCAGACCGGTGCCGGGGACGGCGCGCACCGCGCCCGGAACCGGCGGCCCGAAATAGCCCTGGAGTTCCGCGACGTCCTGCGGAAAGAGGTCGGCACGCACGTCGGCATCGCGGCGCAGCGCGTGAGCGGTGCGGCGATCGGTTCCGGGCGCGCGCCCGAGGCCGAGGTCGATGCGACCGGGATACAGCGACTCGAGCGTGCCGAACTGCTCGGCGATGACGAGCGGCGAATGGTTCGGGAGCATGATGCCGCCGGATCCCACGCGGATGCGCTCGGTGCCGCCCGCGACGAAGCCGATCACGACCGAGGTGGCAGCGCTCGCGATGCCGGGCATGTTGTGGTGCTCGGCCAGCCAAAAGCGATGGAACCCCAATCGCTCGGCGTGACGCGCGAGATCGAGCGTGTTGCGCATCGCGCCGGCGGCCGAGCCGCCTTCCACGATGGGCGAGAGATCCAAGACGGAGAAGGGGACGCGCCGGCTGCTCATTCGCCTCTATCAACACGAGTGCCGTCCGCGACGTTGCAAGCGAGGACTCGCCGCCGTTCATCGTAGCGTCATCTATCCTGGGTACGGTCGACGAATGCTGAACAAAGTGCCAGAGATCACGATCTATTTCTGGGTGATCAAAGTCCTAGCGACGACCGTGGGCGAGACGGCCGCCGACTATCTCTCGACCACGCTCCACTTGGGCCTGGTCGCCACGTCATTCGTCATGGGCGCCATCTTCGTCGTCGGTCTGCTCGTGCAGCTGCGGACGCGGGCGTACGTGCCGGCGGTCTACTGGGCGGTGGTCGTCTTCGTCAGCATCGTCGGGACGCTGGTCTCCGATAACCTGGTCGATAACCTCGGGATCCCGCTTGCGACCACGTCGATCGTCTTCGCGATCGTGCTGGCCGTCGTGTTCGGCGCGTGGTGGCTGAGCGAGCGGACGCTCTCGGTCCATACGATCGTCACCACCCGGCGCGAACTGTTCTACTGGGCGGCGATCCTGTTCACGTTCGCGCTCGGAACCTCGGCCGGCGATCTGCTCTCGGAAGCGACCGGCCTGGGCTACCCCCTCGCCGTCCTGGCTTTCGCCGCGATGATCGGCCTGGTCGCCCTCGCTTACTACGGCTTCAAGATCGACGGCGTGCTGGCGTTCTGGCTCGCCTACATCCTCACCCGACCGCTCGGCGCGTCGATCGGCGACCTCCTCTCGCAGAGCACGAAGGATGGCGGCCTGGGTTGGGGCACGACCGCGACGAGCGCGGCGTTCCTGGTCACGATCGTGGCCTTGGTGATCTACCTGACGCTGACCCGGCGCGACGTCGTGCAGGTCAGGCCAGCTCCAGGATGACCCCATGGGCGGATTTCTGGCCGCCCTCGCCGTGTTTGCGCGCGATCGCGACGATGCGCGCGAACAGTCGATGGCCGAGGCGCGCTTCCATCGCGTCGGCCTCGGTGATGCGCAACACGAAACCCTCATCGGGCGTGCCGTAGTCGCCACCGAGAACATCGTCAAATCCGGTCAGATCGCGGGCCCATCGCCGTTGCGGAATGACCTTCCGCTCGATCTCGTTGTAGAAGTCTTCAACGGTCTCGACGATGCCGCCGTCGATGGTATATACGCGAAGATCGCTCATCAGGCTAGGGCCCGGCACGAAGGATCGCCTGGATACGTCCGACGGATGCGGTCGCATCGTCTTCGAGTTCCTTTGCCGTCTGCGATTCGGCCGCCGTCGGCGCCTCGTACGCGAGGTCGAGCGAGTTGAGCAAGAACGCAAGGCGGTCGCGCAACTGGGTCGGGAGCAGAACGTCGCCTTCGTCCGAGTGGAAACGCATCTCGATGTCGTGCGCCAGCTCCCGGTCGAGTTGGGCTCTCTTCGCCGTCGAGAGTCGGGAGCGGGCGGCGAACGCGCCGTCGATCGTGCGGTTGAGCGTGTCGAGCGAGTCGCGAAGGCCCATGCCCAGCGCGAGCCGAGCGGCGAGCGCTCCCGGCGCAGGCGTGATCCGGGGATCGAGCGCGATATGCAAGGGCTGCGTTACCTTCGTACTCCCATACGAGAGCGTCACGTCGTACGTGCCCGGAAGGACGGTCGGACCCTGAACGCCGTCGTCGAAGTCATCGGTGGTTGGTTTACGGAAGCCGCGCACTTCCATCGCGGGCGGATAGCGGAGGTTCCATTGGAAGACGTTCGCGCCCGGGACGGCGGCCGTGATCTCCTTGAGGCCGCGCGATATCGCGGTCGCGTCGTCCTGATCGACCAGCACCTGTGGCGCAGGTTTCTTCTCTTTCTTATTGCGGAGGTGTAGGGCGAACGAACGGATCGTCTTGCCGGCGGCATCGGAGAAGGTCAGCGTCGCGGGCGTCGTGCCGTTATAGCTCGCCGGAAGGCTGAAGAAGACGGTCGCTCCGTAGGGCGGATTGTCGCCGAAGTTCGGGGCCGAATACGAGCCGTAGGCGCGCGTGAGCCAGGCGGTCTCGGGTGCCAGGACCGTCGCCCCCGTCGCGGTCGATGCACCGCGTGCGACCTGCTCCAGGACGGCGAGATTATCGAGGATCCAAAATGCTCGCCCGTGCGTCGCGGCGACGAGATCCCCCTGACGCGCGTCGATGGCGAGATCGCGCACCTGGACGCCGGGAAGATTCAGCTTGAGCGGCTGCCAGCGCGCGCCCCCATCGTAGCTCGCGTAGACCGAACTGCGCGTACCCGCGAAGAGCAAGCGCGGTTCGCGCGGATCCTGGCGTACGACGAAGACGTACTGATCGTTCGGCAGTCCTTGGGTGATCTGCGACCAATGCGCGCCGTAGTCGGTCGTCTTATACGCATACGGATGGAAGTCGTCCCACATATAACGCGACGCGGTGACGTAGGCCGTTCCGGCATCGAGGCGGGACGGTTCGATGCTGCTGATCTGGGCCCACTGCGGCAGCGTCGGCGGCGTGACCGCGCTCCAGGTGAGACCGTTGTCCTTGGTCACATGCACCAGGCCGTCAGCCGAACCGGCCCAGAGCACATCGCCGGCGACCGGCGAGACCGCGAGCGACGCCAAGTCGGGGAACATCTCGACGCCGGTATGATCGAAATCGATCGGACCGCCGCTCGGACCTTCGGTGCGAGGATCGTTCCGCGTGAGGTCCGGGCTCACGACCTGCCACGTCTCGCCACGGTCGTCGCTCTCGAAGACGACTTGTGCGGCCGTGTAGAGCCGATGCGGCCGGACCGGCGAGAAGAAGATCGGGTGCGTCCATCCGAAGCGATAGGTCGAGGCGCTCGAGGCTGCGCCGGAGACGTATTTCGGCCAGGGACTGACGTTCTTCTGGGTGTAGAGCGGCGTATTCATGCGGATGAGCGAGCTGTTGTAGCCGCTTCCGAAGGTCACTCCGGTGTCGTCGGGGTCGGGAGCGACGAAGGTGCTCTCGCCGAATGCGACCGGGTGCCAAGCGCCGAGCGAGAGGCCTTCGGCCGATGCGCTGGGTCCTTCGACGGCGCCTTCATCCTGCTGCGCGCCGTAGATGTGGAACGGGAACTGCGAATCGAGCGCGACGTGATAGAACTGCCCCGTCGCCTGGTTGTTGACGCTGCTCCACGTGGTGCCGCCATCGACCGAGACCGTCGCTCCGCCGTCGTCGCCTTCGAGCAGTATCTTCGGATTGTGCGGATTGATCCAGACGATGTGACAGTCACCATGCGGAGGCGAGAGCGTCGCCCAGGTCTTGCCGCCGTTCTTGCTCTTGAAGACGCCGTCCACTTGAGGCGCGTAGAGGACGTTCACGTTTTTGGGATCGGCGAAGATCGCCATGTAGTAGAAGGCGCGCTGGCGTAGCCGCATCTCGGCGTTGACGCGCTTCCAGGTGGCGCCGGCGTCGTTCGAGCGGAAGACGCCGCCTTCGTGGGCCTGCACGATCGCATAGACGACGCGCGGATCGACGGGCGAGACGGCGATGCCCATCTTTCCGAGGAGGCCGGCCGCGAAACCGGGGTGTTTCGAGATGTTGGTCCAATGCGCGCCGGCGTCGGTCGATTTGTAGAGGCCGCTGCCCGGGCCGCCGCTCGTCAGGGCCCAGGGCTGACGCTGGACCTGCCACATCGAGGCGTAGAGGACGTTCGGGTTGCGCGGATCCATCACGATCTGCTCGCCACCGGTCTTCGCGTCGACGGTCAGGATGGTGCGCCACGTCTTGCCGCCATCCGTGGTCTTGAAGACGCCGCGCTCGGGGTTCGGTGCGAACACGTGGCCGAGCGAGGTCGCGTACACGACGTCGGGGTTGCGCGGGTCGACGACGATCGAGGTGGTCGTATGGGTCTCGCGCAAGCCCGCGTAATGCCAGGTCTTGCCGGCGTCGGAGGACCGGTAGATGCCCTCGCCGGTATCGAAATCGCCGCGCACATCGGACTCGCCGGTGCCGGCGTAGATGACCCGTGGATCCGAGAGTGCGACCGCGAGCGCACCGATGCTGGTCGCGGTCCCCGGCAGCTTCCCGTCGGTCAGGTTCTCCCACGACAATCCGTAGTTGACGCTCTTCCAGACGCCGCCTTGAACGCCGCCCATATAGAACAGATTTTGCTGGCCCGGTACCCCCGCGACCGCCACGACGCGCCCGCCGATGTACGGCCCGACGCTGCGCCAATGGAGCGCGTCGACGACGCCTTTCGGTGCGGCCGCCGCGGGCGAGACCGCGAGCAGGGTGACGAGGACGGTGGTCAAGGCGGCGATCGCGCGTTTCATGTGGAGATAGTCGGGCGCTTTGCCGGTCAATTCCTCTCGCAGACTAGGATTGTGGAATTCCGGTCGCGACGATCGCGGCGGCCATCGCGAGCCGGTGATCGTTGTTCCAGGGTGGTCCGACTTCGCGCCGCATCCCTGCGAAGCGCGCTTCACAATCCACGCCCATCGCTTTTCCCGCTGCGGCGAGGACCGTCTTGGCGTCGAACCAGTGGACATCCCAACCCCGAGCTCCCGC
>JANWKW010000099.1 GCA_025451135.1 Vulcanimicrobiia bacterium
CGGCTGCTCTACCGCTGAGCTATGGGCCCCGACAGCACGTGGATTCTTCCAACAAACGCCCGCTCGCTCCCGCGCGTCGCACGCGGGAGCCATCTCTCATGCCGATTTCATCGGGAGACGAATTCCACCATCGCGGCGCTTCGACGGATCAGTCGGCGACCGACATTCGTCCGCGCTTACCCAGGGTCGTGGATCCCTCGATGCAGCCGTCGACGACGAGAATACCGTCGCACACGGCGTCTCCCGCGATCGAACCGGCGATTTCCGTGCGCCCGCCGCTTCCGACGACGACCGATCCCTCGACCTCGCCGTCGACAAGGACGCGACCCGTCGAGACGATCTTCCCGGATACCGAGCCGGAGATCTCGACATTCGCGCCCGGTCCCGCCACCACGTTGCCTCCGGCGTCACCGTCCACGACCGTCCGGCCGCGACTGGTGATATCTCCGGCGACCGACCCGGCGATCTCCACTCGCGACCCCGGACCGGCCGTCAAGGCGCCTTCGACGTCACCGTCGACGAGGGCACGCCCGTCAGATACGAGCTTCCCCTGGACCGACCCGCCGATCTCCACCTTCCCCGCAGGCTCGACGACGACGTTCCCGTCGACGTCTCCATCGACGCGGACGTGCTGGCCGCTCGCGACGCGAAGGTCGCCCTCGTAGCTGTCATAGTCGGTGACCGACATCGTTCGATACCCCCACACAAGCGCGTACACGTTCGTACGAACCGTGTACGTCCGGGGCAGTGCCGTTGTTTCGGCCTAGCGCAGCGCTTTGAACGCCTTGGCGCCGGGGTAGTAGGCGCGCTCGCCCAGCTGCTCCTCGATCGCCATCAGGCGGTTGTACTTGGCAACGCGGTCGCTGCGTGAGAGCGAGCCGGTCTTGATCTGGCCGGCGCCGGTCGCGACCGCGATGTCGGCGATAGTGGTGTCCTCGGTCTCCCCCGAGCGGTGCGAGATCACCGACGTGTAGCCCGCCTTGTGGGCCATCTCGACGGCGTCGAGCGTCTCGGTCAGGGTGCCGATCTGGTTGACCTTGATCAGGATCGAGTTGGCGGTGTGCTCGCGGATGCCGCGCTCCAGAAACGCGACGTTGGTGACGAACAGATCGTCGCCGACGAGCTGGATCTTCTTCCCGAGCGCCTGCGTGAGCTTGTGCCAGCCGGCCCAATCGTCTTCGGCCAGACCGTCCTCGATCGAGACGATCGGATATTTTCCGCACAGGTCTTCGTAGAGCGCGACCATCTCGTCCGAGGTCAGGCCCGTCTGTGGATCGCGCGCGTAGTACTTTCCGTCGCGGTAGAACTCGCTCGACGCCGGGTCGAGCGCGATCGCGATATCCTTGCCCGGCTCGTAGCCGGCCTTCCCGATCGCGTTCACCAGCAAGCCCAGCGCCTCTTCGATGCTGTCGAGCGGCGGCGCGTAGCCGCCCTCGTCGCCGACCTGCGTCGCCAAGCCCTTGTGGTGCAGCAGCGAGCCGAGCGCGTGGAACACCTCGGCGCCGTAGCGCACCGCTTCGCGGAGGCTGGGCGCGCCGACCGGCACGATCATCAGCTCCTGGAACTGCAGCGCGCCCGAGGCGTGCTTGCCGCCGTTGATGACGTTCATCATCGGCACCGGCAGGGTCGCCGCCGTCGGGCCGCCGAGGTAGCGGTAGAGCGGGATGCCCAGGCTACTCGCCGCCGCGCGCGCGACCGCGAGCGAGACGCCCAGGATCGCGTTCGCGCCCGCGTGGCCCTTGTTCGCGGTCCCGTCGACCTCGATCAGCATCGCGTCGACGGCGCGCTGATCGGTCGCATCGAAACCGGTGACGGCCGGTCCGAGCAGGTCGTTGACGGCGTTGACGGCCTTTTGCACCCCTTTGCCGTTGTAGCGTTTCGCGTCGCCGTCGCGCAGTTCGCACGCCTCGTTCGCGCCGGTCGAGGCGCCCGAGGGCACCATCGCCTCTTCGACGACGCCGAAACTGGTGGCGACCTCCACCGCAACCGTCGGGTTGCCGCGCGAATCGAGGATCTCGCGCGCGCGTACCCCTTCGACGATCGGGCGGCCGTTGCCGCGAAACGCATCCAACGACATCGCGCCTACTTCTCGATGATCCAGCGCTCGAGGTCGTGTTTGCGCGTCACAAAATCCTTCGCGTCGAAGAAGATCGCCAACTCGCGCTCGGCGCTCTCGTGGCTGTCGCTGCCGTGCACCATGTTGCGGCCGATCGACTGGGCGAAGTCGCCGCGGATGGTGCCGACGTCGGCCTTGAGCGGATTGGTGGCGCCCATCAGCTGACGGCAGCCTTCGATGGCGTTCTCGCCTTCGACGGCCAGTGCGACCAGCGGGCCCGAGGTGATGAAATCGACCAGCCCGGCGAAGAACGACTTGCCGTCGTGCTCCGCGTAATGCTTGCGGGCGCGTTCGCCGTCGAGCTGCATGAGTTTCATCGCGACGATCAGATAGCCGCGCCGTTCGAAGCGCGAGATGATCTCGCCGGAGAGATTGCGCGAAACCGCGTCGGGTTTGCAGAGGATGAGTGTACGTTCGATAGCCATAGTGCGCCCGTTTTACGGCCCTCCGCCGCGCGGAACCTTGAAGGCCATCCCCTCCGCGAGGCGCGAACGCGCCCGGGATGCCCGATCCGCACCCGCCCCTGCCCGTCGACGCCGTCCAGGCGGCCCTGGTGGGCACCCCGTTCGCGACGGTCCGTTACGTCGCCGAGACCGGCAGCACCAACGACGACGCCGCCGCCCTGCTGGGCCGCCCCGGGCAGCCCGGCCTGACGATCGTGGCCGGGCACCAGACCCGGGGAGCCGGCCGCAAGGGCCGCTCCTGGATCGCCCGGCCGGGGTCGAGCCTGCTCTTCACCACCATCCTACCCGAGCCGCTCCCGGCCGCCGAGATCTGGGCGGTGCCGTTCTGGACCGCCCTAGCCGTCCGGGCCGGCCTCGAACGCCACGGCATCGCGACCGATCTGCATTGGCCCAACGACCTGCTGGTCGGGCCGCGCAAGATCGCCGGCATCCTGTGCACTTCACGCATCGCCGGGGCGCACGCGTACGTCGCATGCGGGATCGGCATCAACGTCGCGCGTTCGCCCGAGGCGGATGACGAGATCGCTCCACCGCCCGCGTTCTGCGACGATCTGGCTCCGGTCGAAGCGCACGCACTGCTGGTGAGCATCCTCACGCAGTTCGCGTCGACGCTGGCCGCCCTCGACGCACCGCAGCGCGTCGCGCGTTTGTGGGAAGCCGCGGCCGGTCTGCCCGGGCGGCGATACCGCCTGCTCAAGGACGGCGAGCCCGAACCTTTCGACGCTACCGCGATGGCGCTCGCGACCGGCGGCGCATTGGTAGTCGAGCGCGACGGTCTGCGTGAGACGATCGCGCTCGCCGACGCGCGCGCGCTACGTTAGCTAGGAGGCGCCGCTACTGACGTGGATGTGGCAATGCGACCCACCATCGTATACACCGGTCGCGGAGGCGGCAAGCCCGGATTCCGCTATGCCGTTTATCGTCACTTGCGCGATCGTATCGCAGACCTTTCTGTGCCCGCTCATCCACTCAAAACGAACGTGGTGGGACGTCCAAACGGAGAACAAGCCGTCTGCGAAGTCCACGGAACTTTTGGCCGCGACTCGACCGCTTCTTTCGATCCGCACCTGATGTAAGGAATAGATCGTGATGTGCGCATCGTAATTGTTAGGATTGCTGACTCGAATGAAACCGGAGCCGTACGCTCCGTCCGTCTTGAGTGGCGAGGCGAAGAGCGATACTACCATCGCGACACTCGCAAGACCCAAAATTCGTCTCATGGTGGCCTCCTGCGTCGCCCGGACGCAGTCATACTATAGCATCCGAACTTGCTTTGGACCATATGTCAAGCCCCTATTTCGCGACGCCGCCCAGCGCCACGCCGGCCGCGCCCAGCGCGCTCACCGCTTGGCTCTCGGCCGCACCGTCGACCGACAGGCACAGATTGGCCGGCGAACTGACGTTCGCGGGCTTCGGGATCATCTTGGCCGCGACGCCGGCATCTTTGAGCGCCTTGGTGGCGATCATCGTGTCGGCGTTGCTGCCGAAGTAGAGGATGACGTCCGCCACGGGCGCTAGCTCTCACCCGTGACGAGTTTGTCGAGCGCGCCGGCGACGTCGCCCAACTCGTGCACGCGCGCGACGGCCTGCGTCATGCGCGAACTCATCTCTTGCGAGAGCGTATCGATCACGAACATGTCGCCGCTCAACTCCTCGTTGAGCGATTTGAGCTGCGCGACCTTGCCGGTCGGGTCGCCGGCCTTCGCCAGGTCGTCGATCAGCGCGCCGCTCTTCTCGACGGCGGTCTTGGTCGCGGCGACGTGGTCGCCCGAGACCTCGCTGCCGACGATCGCCACGCCCAGCTCCTTAGCCGCGTCGCTCACCTGTTTGGACCGCCGGCCGATGGTGTTGGAGATGCGCTGGACGACCGGCACCGCGAGGGCGAGCGCGACGATCGCCGCGAGCAGGCCCCACAGCGCGAGCGACTCGGTGGTGTGGTTGATGATGTCGTTGATGGCGGCCATCGGCGTGCCGTACCAGCGCGCGCCGACCGGCTTGTTCTGATCGTTGAGGATCGGTTCGACGTGGACCAGGTACTCGGTCCCCCCGACCGTCTCGGAACCGTCGAACGGCGTGCCGCTCGCGACGCCGGCCGTCTCGGGCAGCGCCTGATCGACGATGCGCGTGCCGTCCGGCGCGAGGATGGTCGAGGCGACGATCGCGTCGCCGTCGAGCAGGGCCGAGGCCCCGCCCAACGCGTGCGTGCTCTGATCGACGATGTCGTAGTAGTGGTTCATCAGGACGCCGCCGTAGATGGCGCCGATGGTGCGTTCGTTCCTATCGCTCATCGGCGCGGCCGAGACCAGCGCGAGCCCTTCGTTCAGGTGCGAGACGACCTTGCCGTCGGCGTCCTTGATATCGGCGGTCGCCTGCGGCGCCAGGCCTTCGCCGGCCAGATCGGCGGGCGTCAGGACCCCGGCCGTACTGACGGTCTCGCCGGTCAGCGCGCGCTTGACGAACGGATTGGCGGCGAGCGATCCGCCGGTCGGGCCGTTGGCCCGCGCGACCACCCGGCCGTTCGCGTCGACGATCGTCAGGAACGAGAGCCCCGACGTCCGCGCGACGTTGGAGAGCTGGTCCGAGAGGCCCTTCGCGTTGTGCGCTTCGAGGGCCGCGCGCAGGGCGTCGGCGACCGCGTCCTGCGCGACCAGCAGCCGGATCTGGTCCTTGCGCGAATCCCAGTAGCCGCCGAACGCGCTGGCACCGTTGGTGACCTGCGCCTGTCCCTGCGAGCGCAGATCCCGCTGGAGCGTGAATCGCGCCGCTACGATGCTGATGACGAAACAGAGCAGGATCGCTCCGACGATCGTGCCCAAAAGGCGGGCGCGCAAGCTCATCTTCATACGGTGACTTCCTCCGTGCCGTGGTCGCTGACTTTGAACTGTCCGAGGCGCTCGTCGATGCGATTCGCGAATCCGTTCATCTGTTCGACGGAGCCGAGGATCCGTTGGGCGGCGTCCGTGACCTCTTTGTTGACGTAGGTGAGCACTTCGACCGACGAGGCGTTCTGCTGCGAGATCGAGGCGATCTCGGAGAAGGCCTTGTCGACCTGATCGGAATGGGTGTTCATCATCTGGGTCGCCTGAAGGTTCAGGCCGACCGATTTGGTGATCTCCTCGATCGAGCGGATCACCTGATACGAGTTGGCGCTCATCTGGCGGGTCACGGTCGAGATCTCGACGATCTGCGCATTGGCGCTGAGCACCGCGGTGACGATCTCCTGCAGCGCGCCCGACGCCGAGGTCGTGCTGTTGACGCTCTCCTCGACGCGCTCGGTCAGATTCTCCATCGCCGAGACGACCTCGCCGATCACCGATTGGGTGGTCGAGATGTGCGACGCGATCTCGCGCGTGGCTTGCACGCTGCCGTCCGCGAGCTTGCGGATCTCGCTCGCGACGACGGCGAAGCCGCGGCCGTGCTCGCCCGCGCGGGCCGCCTCGATGGCGGCGTTGAGCGCCAGCAGGTTGGTCTGTTCGGCGATGCGGTCGATCACCTTGACGATGTCGCCGATCTGCTCGGAGTTGCTGCCGAGCTGACGGATGTCCTCGGCCAGCGCGTCGATGGTCGAGCGGATGGTCGACATGCCGTCGACGATCGTGCCGATCGCGCTGCCGCCGCGCTGCGCGGTCTGCGACGTCTCGGTCGAGATGGACGAAAGCGAATCGACCTGGGCGGTGACCTGCTCGATGGAGCTGGCCATGTTCGAGACCGCGAGCGCCGTCTCGTCGAGGCTGCGGGTCTGCTCTTCTGCAGATGCCGCGACGGTGGAGATCGCCTCGGTGAGCGCCTTGACCTTATTGGTGGCGGTCTCGACGATGTTGGATTGCTCCTTGATGCCTTCGTCGAGCTGGCCTTGCGCGACCGCCGCGCCTTCGATCACCGCCAGCGCCGTCGACGCGGTCGATTGCAGGTCGCTGCCGGCGCTGCCGAGCTGCCCGGCGTTCTCGTGCAGCTGCGCCAGGAACTCGCGCATCCCGAAGATCAGCTTGTTGAGCGCGATCGCGAGCTCTTGCAGGCTCGCGTCCGGGACGGCGATGTTCTTGGTGAAGTCGCCTTGCGAGACTTCGCGCACCCCCGAGGCGAGCGACGCGATGCCGGCGCTGCCCGACCCGAGGGCGAGCCGTTCGGTGCCGTCGTCGTCGCGCTCGCGCAGCTCTTCGGCGCGTTCGCCGGCATACGGCGAGGCGACCGCGAGGCCGGCGAGGGCGACCAGCACGACCGCGACGGCGGCGGGCTGATGGGTCCCGTGGCGGCCGACGTATTCGGCCAGGGCCGCGCCGGCGGCCGCGATCGCGCCGATCGGGAAGCCGACCAGGGCCGCGGTCAGCGCGACGATCGCGACCAGCACGACCTCGATCCCCGGAACGCGCGCGCCGAAGAGACCGACCACATAGCAGAGCGCGACGGCCGCGACCAGGACGGCGATGCGGACGGGCACGCCCAGACGCGCGCGGGTTCGTTCGAGAAAGACGTTGAGCACCAGTCTCCTTACTTCTCCTGCGGGCGCTATCCGACGCGAAAGCACGCTCGGACCATCCCTCGGGAATGCCAGCGTCCATCCTCTTTAAGACTAAACGGCTAAAGCAAGGATATTGTTTAGGGGACGCGCGCAAAGAACCCCGCCGCCGCTGGAGCCCGGCGGCGGGGCCGGCTCGCGCTACTTGCGCTGGTGGATGACGTAGTCGTTGCCGTCGGGGTCCTTGCCGAAGGCCATGCGGCAGACCGGCGATTCGAACGGGTCGCCGATCTCGGCGCCGCGAGCGCGGATGCGCGCGACCGCCGCGCTGGCGTCGCCGACCGCGAACATGACCCCGCCGGTGTAGTCGAACTCCGGACCGCCGTTCCAGACGCCGAAGCAGGTCCCATCGGCCAGTTCGAACTCGGAGCCGCGGCCCTCGGGGTCGATGCCGGTCGGCGGGATCCCGACGACGTCGCGATAGAAGGCGATCGCCTTGCCCGCGTCCTTGGTGGCATAGCCGGTGATGTCGATGCCGGTCACGTCGGCCGGATCGGGCGCCGCCGCCGGGGTGAGCTGGGTCCCGGCCTCGCGACCGGTGCGGGCGTGGATGATGAACGCGTTGCCATCCGGATCCTTGCCGAACGCCATCGAGCAGCAGCCCGGGATCTCTTCCGGATCCGAGATGCTGCCGCCGGCCGCCCGGATCCGCTCCACGGCGGCTTTGCCGTCGCGGACGGCCAGCATGGCGACCGCGCCGGTCTTGTTCTCGCCGGAGTCCCAGACGCCGAACGTCTGGCCATCCACGAGGGTGAACTCCGCGCCGCGGCCCTGCTCGTCGATATCGGTCGGGGTCAGTCCGATGACGTCGCGATAGAACGCGATCGACCGCTTCGCGTCGGTGGTCAGGTAGGCGGAGAGATCGAGGCCGACGACCGCGCCGGCAGTCAAAGTGGTGTTGCTCATGCCCCTACGCTACGCCCCATATATGACAAAGACTGTCAGCATTTCCGGCGAACCCCGAAAAAAATGAAGTCGCAACGGCTGTTGGAGTGCCTGCTGCTGCTCCAAGGCGCCCGCCGCCAGACGGCCGGGTCGCTGGCGGACCGGCTGGGCGTCTCGGTCCGGACCATCTACCGCGACGTCGACGCGCTCTCGGCGGCCGGCGTCCCGGTCTATATGGAGCGCGGGCCGCTGGGCGGCGTGATCCTCTCGGACGATTACCGGCGGGCGCTCGCGCAGTTCACCGGCGACGAACTCCAGGCGCTGTTCGCCTCGACGGCCGGCCCGATGGCCGATATCGGAATCGTCTCGCAGCCGGCTGCGCTCCAGAAGCTCGCCGGCGCGCTGCCGACCGCGCAGCGGCTGGCCGCCGAACGCGGGCGCGAACGGCTGCTGCTCGACCACAACAAATGGTATCGCGGCGAACAGCCGACCGAGCTGCTCGGCGCGCTGCGCGCGGCCGTCGCCGACGAGCGCGTGCTGCGGATGCGCTACCGCGATCGCACCGGCAGCGTGACCGAGCGCGTCGTCGAACCGCTCGGTCTGGTGGCGAAGGCCGGCATCTGGTACGTCGTCGCGCGCGACGTCGCGGCGGCCGACTATCGCTCGTTCCGCGCGCAGCGCATCGTCGAAGCGGCGACCACCGGCGAACGCTTCGCGCGGCCCGCCGGCTTCGATCTGGACGCGTACTGGCGATCCTCGGTGACGTTTATGGAACGGCAGCCGAACGAGACCTACGACGTGACCTTCCGGGTGCGCGCCGAGGCCTACGACCGGCTCAACGCCGCCTGGGGCGCGACCATCGCCGACGACGACGAACCGGGGTTCGCGCGCGTGAGCGTCCGGTTTCCGGCACGCGATGCGGCCGTCTTCCAGACGATCGCGCTCGGCGAGGCGGTCGCCTCGATGGATCCGGACGATCTGCGCGAGGCCGTCGTGGCGCGCGCGCACGAGACGCTCGCGCGCTTCGCGCGCGCCTAGTTGCGAGTGCGGCTCAAGCGCTGGTCGCACGTCTCGCAGAAGTGCGACATCTTGTTGTCGGTCTCGAAGATCGAGTTGGAATAGTACATCGCGCAGCGCGCGTTGAAGCAATGCTTGAGGCCGAGCGCGTGACCGAGCTCGTGCACCGTCTCCTTGAGCGCGCGCTGGAAGAGCACGTTGTCGTCGGGCGTCTCGCCGTAGAACTCGGAGCGGAGGCGATGGAGCGAGACGGCCGCCACGCCCTGGCCTTCGTCGGCGTCGCCGAAGATGAAGCGGTGCGACGTCTTGTAGAGATCGTACTCGGTCACCGCCAGCAGCATCCCGCCGGGCTCGGGGTGGGCGCGGAGCACTTTGGCGGTCAGCGTGGCGAGGAAGAGCTGCTGGCGCGTATTGTTCAGAGCGCTGCGCGGGACCGAGAGCGGCCGCTCGACCCGGACGGAGTACAGGAAGCGTTCTTCGAGACAGAGCGCGAGGCGATCGAGGAAACCGCCGTCGACGGCATTGATCGGGACGATACGGATTGGCGACTCCATCTTCGGCGATGGACTTCGCCCCGCACGGACGGAAAACTTGTCGGACTCGCGAACGCGACCGGAAATGATTCTGGGGATCGGCCTGGACCTGGCCGAGGTCGCGCGCTATCGCTTCGACGAGCGCGAGCGCGCCTGGTTCGCGCGGAAGATCTATACGGACGCCGAGATGGCGTACGCGATGCGCAAACGGAACTGGGCGGAACGCCTGGCCGGCTTCTTCGCGGCCAAGGAAGCGACGCGCAAGGCCTTCGGGCACGCCATCCCCTGGCGCTGCGTCGAGGTCGGACACGAGCGCAGCGGCAAGCCGACCATCCTGCTGGCGGGCGACGCGGAGCGGCTGATCGCGGACCGCGGCGTCCGCGCCATCCACCTGACCATCACCCACACCGGGACGACCGCCGCCGCCGTCGTGATCCTCGAAGCGTGAGGTACGTCCTCACGCCCGAGCAGATGCGCGCCGCGGATGCCGCCGCCTGCGCGCAGGTCGGCGCCGACGCCTTGATGCGGGCGGCCGGACGCGCGGTCGCCGCCCGCATCGCGGCCTTGGTGCCGTCGGGCACGATCGTCGCGTTCGCCGGGCCGGGGAACAACGGCGGCGACGCGTTCGCCGCGCTCGCCGAGCTCGACGCGTCCTACGAACGGATCGTGTGCGCCGCCTATACCGCGACCAAGTCCGACGCGCGCCGCGCGGCCGAAGGGCGCGCGCTCGCGGCCGGCGTGAACGTCCGCGCGTTCCCGCGCGACGAAGCCGAGGCTCGCGCGATCGCGCGCGATGCCGCCCTGACGGTCGACGGGCTGCTCGGCACCGGCGCGCGCCTGCCGGTCGGCGAGGATCTGGCGCCGGCGCTGGCGGCGCTCGACGCGCGCGAACGCCCGGTCGTCGCGATCGACGTGCCGAGCGGATGCGACGCGCTCGACGGGGCGGTCGCGCCGCGCGCCGTGCGCGCCACCGCGACGGTCGCGCTCGGCGCGCTCAAGCCCGGGCTGCTGCTCGAACCGGCGCGCTCGCACGTCGGCGCGCTGCGTTTCGCCGGCATCGGCATGAGCGACGCGGTGCTGGCCGCCCAGCCGCGCACCTACGCCTCGGTCGACGATGCGGAATTGCTCGCGCTCCTGCCCGAGCGCGACGCGACCGCCGACAAACGCGCGGCCGGCGCGCCGCTGATCGTGGCCGGCTCGACCCAGTTCCCCGGCGCCGCCGTCCTGTGCGCGCGCGCCGCCGCGCGGGCCGGCGCCGGCTACGTGACCGTCGCCACCTCGCCCCGCGTCGCCCACGTGCTGCGGCATCACTTGATCGAGCAGGTCGTGGTCGCGATCGACGACACCGGCAGCGTCGACGACGCGGTCGGCGGCCTGCTCGATGTCGCGGCGCGCAACGGCAGCATCGCGATCGGTCCGGGCTTGGGCCTCGACGAACGCACCGGCGAGATCGTCCGCGGTCTGCTCGCGCGCACGTCGCTGCCGTGCGTGGTCGACGCCGGCGGCCTCTACCATCTCGCAAAACATCTCGAACCGCTGCGCGGCAAGAGGATCGTCGTAACGCCGCACGCGGGCGAGTTCGCGCGCCTCTCGGGCAAGGGTACGATCGCGCCGGGAGAACGGGTGGCGCGCCTGCGCGAATTCGTCGCGCGGACGGGCATCGTGACGCTGCTCAAGGGCCCCGATACGCTGATCGACGACGGCGTGACGATGCATCTCAACGCGAGCGGGTGCGCGGCCCTGGCGACCGCCGGGAGCGGCGACGTGCTGACCGGGATGATCGCGACCCTGTTGGCCCAGGGCCTCGCCCCCGTGGATGCGGCGCGGATCGCGGCCTACTGGCACGGCCGCGCCGGCGAAACGCTCGCGCGCGAACGACGCGTCGGCGTCGTCGCCGGCGACCTGCCGGATGCGCTCGCGCGCGCCCTGCCCTAGAGCGAGCTACGCGGTGACGCGGCGGCGGCCCGGGCGTGCGTCGGGGAGATGCGCGTAGAGTTCGGCGTCCTCCGCGTCCATACGCTCGTTCAGGCTGGCCGCCAGCGCGCGCAGATCGCGCGCGAACGCCGGCACGTCGGCGTCGGTGAACGCGCGGCCGCCCCACTTCTCGTAGAGCGATTCGAAGCGCCCGGACTGATCGCGGCCGGCCTGCTGCAGGCGGGCGGCGCGGTCGCGCAGGCCCTGGTCGCGGCTCGCGATCATGGCCGGGTAGACGACGTTGTCTTCCATCAGGAGATGCGAGCGCAGCGCGAGCGCGAGGCGCTCGAACAGGACGGAGAGGCCGTGGGCGGCGCCCTCGTCGGCGCGTTCGATCACGTCGGCCAGGCGAGCCCGGATGATGGTGTGCTGGTTGCGAAAAGGCGAACCAAGGAACGTCATATCGACCACGTTTCCATCGATCATCGTGGGACGAGCCTACGCCCCGTTTGCGACGAAGCTGAGAACGTCAGGTAAAGCCCGCGTTAAGACACCAACGCTCGCAGACCGTCCTCATCCAGCACCGGTATGCCGAGCGATTCGGCCTTTGCGAGCTTCGAGCCGGCGGCTTCGCCCGCCACCACATAGTCCGTCTTGGAACTGACCGCCGAGGCCACCTTGCCGCCCGCCGCCACGATCAGGGCCGAGGCCTCCTCGCGGGTGAGAGACGGGAGCGTGCCGGTGAGCACGAGCGTCTTGCCGGTCAGCGCGCCGGCGACCCGCTCGCGCCTCGGCGCGGTCATCGCGACGCCGACGGCCCGCAACCGCTCGATCATCGCGCGGTTGGCCTGCTGATCGAAGAACAGCCTCACGCTGGCTGCCACCTCGGGGCCGATGCCGTCGCTCGCCTGGAGCTCCTCGACGGTGGCGGCTTCGAGCGCGTCGATGCTGCCGAAATCACCGGCCAGGATCTGGGCGGTCTGCGCTCCGACGAACCGGATGCCGAGACCGGTCAACAGCCGC
>JANWKW010000100.1 GCA_025451135.1 Vulcanimicrobiia bacterium
ATCATGTGGCGGAGGACGGCCTGGAGTTCGGGGACCTTCAGCGCGTCGTTGAAGATATTCGCCGGATCAGAATGCAGCGCCGTGATGCCGTTCGCATCGATCGCCCAGAAGACCGCGCTCGAACCGATCCCCAGTTCCTTCGCCAGGATCGCGGTGAGCTTCGCGAGGTCGATGCCCGCGCCGAGCACGCCGACGATCTTCCCGCTGGCGTCGCGTACCGGTACGGCGACGACGCCCACCACGTTGCCGACCGAACGGCTCAAGAGGATATCCCCGACCGCATCCTTGCCGGAGACCGCCCGTTTGAAATACGGCCGGTCGGAGACCGTCACGGATTGTAGACCCTTGCCCACCACCCAATAGCGCCCGTTCGGCGCGGCGTAGAGATAGGTCGCCGGCACGTTCCCGCGCATCGCCGCCGGAAACGCCGCCTCGATCGCCGGCCACGATCCGGAGCGGGCCGCGGCCGTCTCCGAGAAGACCGTCAGCGCGTCGAGCGTCGCGCGCACGTGCGCGTCCGTCAGCGAGACGAACGATTGCAATCCGACGTTCCCGTCGACCGCGAACGCACTCGTCGCGGCGACCGCGCCCGCGGGCGGGACCGCCGTGAGCGCGCAGGCCATGGCAAGAGCGAGTGAACGAAAAAGGCGAGGCAGCATCGTCCGGGTCCTCCTGATAGTGCGGGACTTGCGAGCCGCCAAGGGGACTCCTGCTCGGGCCGCGTCGAAAGGCCTGAGCGCAACTTCTATTATGCACTGGAGGGGTTTCCGGATGTCTCTTCGCACCGTCGCCGTTCTCGCAAGCCTGCTGCTCGCGCTCCCGTCCTGCAGCGGCACGACCACCACCAATCCCGTCCCGGCAGCGCCGACCAATATCTCGGGCGATTATGCCGGCACCGTGGTCGACAGCTCGTCCGGCTCTTCGGCGGCCACGGCATTGCTCGCGCAGCACGGCTCGTCGGCGGGCGGCACGATCACGACCGCGCCCGGCGGCGTCACGCTCGTCTCCTCGATCGCCGTCGCGATCGACGCGAGCAATGCGGTGTCCGGCACGATGGTGCAGGATCTGCCGGGCGACATCACCTGCACCTTCGGGGTGACCGGCACGTACAGCCCGGCCACCGGCGTTCTAGCGGGCAGCTATCACGCCGTTACCAGCTGCTCCGGCCGGACCGGCACCTACACGCTCACGCAGTCGTGCACCGACACGGTCACCTCGACCGACAAGCGGCCGGCCTTCGGTATTCCCGGATGTTAGGCGCGGACGCGCGCTAGCGCCTCGTCGACGTTCCAAGCGGCGCCCTCGGCGAGAAGACCGGGGAGCGCCGCAGCCCCAGCCCGTTCCGCGAGCAATGCTTCGATCGTCGCGCGCGCCCGTTCGTCCGAGGCGATCCCGCTCCACTTGTGCGCCGCCATCTGCGCGCGCGCGTAGCCGAACAGGCGCGCGGCCTCCCCGGGGTCGGCTTCCGCCTTGGCCGGCGCGACGTACGCGACGCCGACCGCGATCAGCAGCGGATGGTTCGCGGCGATCGCCAGTTCCAAGCCCCGCCGCGCAAACGACCCTGCCCTCGTCACGTCTCCCATCGCGAGCGCATACCCCGCCACGTTGCTGTTCACGTGCATGCGGACGCGGTCGTTCGTCGCGCGATCCAGCGCGCGCATCCCGAGTTCGAAGGCGCGATCGTAATGCTCCGCGGCCGCCTCGGCCTCGGCCCACCACTCCAGGAGATGCGAACTCTCGTCGTCCGCGCCGAGCGGCTCGAGCAGCGCGATGGCTTCGGCGAACTGCGCCCGCGCGCGCTCGATCTCCGAGGGCGGGAGCGAGAACGCGCTGCGTCGCGTGACGTCGGCCAGCAGTCGCGCATCGCCGAGCGCTCGCGCACCGGCGAGCGCGGCAGTCGCATACGGCATCGCCTCTTCATATTTTCCGGCCCGCGCGTACTGCTGCGCGACCTGGGCGCGCGCGCGCGCCAGTATACGCTCGTCGTCGCCCTCCCGCAGCAGCTGCAACGCGCGTTCGGCCGAAGCCATCGCCGATGCGTATTCCGCGCGGTTGTTGTAGAACATCGAGAGCGCGTACTCCAAGCGGCCGCGCAACGGCCCGGGGAGATCGCGTTCGAGCGCGGCCGCGCACCAGGCGATGCCCTCGTTCAAGATCGACAAGTGCAGCACCACCGGCGCGACATCGGCGGCCAGCTCCGCCCCGAGTACCGCGTCGCCGTCGTCGAAGAGGGACCACCGCACGGCCGCGCGCAGATTATCGAGATCCCACGCCAGCGTTTCGACGGTCGCCTCGCGCGTCAGTCGGGCGAAGTACCGCGCATGCCGTTCGGCCGACGCCGCGGCCTCGTTCGCCTCGCTCTGCCGCTCGAGGCCGAATTCGCGGATGGATTCGAGCAGCCGGTACCGCCGCTGGCCGTCGCCCGCATCGGCGACCACCAACGATTTGTCGACCAGCGCGGTAAGCAGGTCGAGCGCCGCCCACTCGTCGGCCGTTTCGCCGGCGCAGACCGCCGCGGCGGCCGCCAGCGTGAAGCCGCCGCGGAAGACGCTCAGCCGGCGGAAGAACTGCTTCTCGGCATCCGACAAGAGTTCGTAGCTCCAGTCGATCATCGCTCGCAGCGTCTGCTGGCGGGGCAGCGCCGTGCGGCTGCCGCCCGTGAGCATTCGGAACCGCTCGCCGAGCATGCTCGCGATGTCCTCGAGCGAGAGCATCTGCAGGCGCGCCGCCGCGAGTTCGATCGCGAGCGGAATACCGTCGAGGTGCGCGCAGATCCCATCGATCGCGCGTTCCGCCGCCGCGTCGGGATGGAACCTTGAATCGACGGCCCGCGCCCGCTGGGCGACGAGCCGGCGCGCATCGCCCGGATCGAGCGGCGCCAGCCGGTAGAGCAACTCGCCGTTGAGACGGAACGGCTCGCGGCTCGTGTCGAGCACCGTGACGCGCGGGCACCGCGCGCGGATCGCCTCGACCGTGCGGGCCGCGTCCTCGATCAGGTGCTCGCAGTTATCCAGCACCAGCAGCAGTTCGCGCGGCACGAGGTTCGCCAGTAACGTCTCGGTCGCATCGACGCCTTGACCCGGCACGCCGAGCGCCGCGAGGATGGTGGACGGGATGAGTTGGGGGTCCGAGAGCGCGCCGAACGTGACGAACCACGCACCGTCCTGCATCCGATCGATGGTCTCGGCCGCGCACTGCAGCGCGAGTCGGGTCTTGCCGACACCGCCGGGCCCGGTGATGGTCGCGAGGGTCGATTCGCGCAGCAATTCCGAGACGCCGACGATGTCGTGCTCTCGCCCGACGAAACCGCTCGTCTGTTCCGGCAAGTTGTTCGGCACCGCGTCGAGCGACCGCAACGGCTTGAACGCGGAGGCGAGGCCGGGCGCGACGACCTGCAGCACGCGCTCGCGTTCGCGCAGATCCTTCAAGCGAAAGACGCCGAGCGTCAGGAGCGAGACGTTCTCCGGCAGGGCGCCCGCGAGCGCGTCGGCGACCGCCCCCGAGACCACGATCTGCCGACCGTGCGCCGCGCCCATCAGGCGCGCGACGCGATTGACCGAGCCGCCGAAGTAGTCGCCGTCGCGTTCTTCCGCGTCGCCGGCGTGCAGCGCCATCCGAACGGGAAGGCCGCCGACCTCGCTCCACTCCTCGCTCTGCAGCCGGCGCTGCGCGTCGACGGTCGCCTCGAGCGCCGCCCGCGCGTCGCCGAAGATCGCGCAGAACGCGTCGCCGACCGTCTTGAAGACGCTGCCGCCGCGGGCTTCGATCGCGCCTCGCACGATCTCGTCGTGGCGGCGGACGGCGCGACCCATCGCGTCGGGCTTCGACTCCCAACGCTGCGTGCTGCCCTCGATGTCGGTGAACAGGAAGATCACCGGCCCGCCCCTACGGGCCGCCGACCACGAAGTGGCTCATCACGACGATGATGGCGACCTGGAAGACGGCCTAGACTCCGGCGAGCGAGAAGTTGATGCGCGCCAGACGGCCGATCTTCTCGCGGTCGGGTTGCTCCTTCGTCAGCTCGCGCCACATGCGGATCGAGTTCGGAAGGAAGATCCCAAGGCCTTGGACGGTCAGGATGGTCACGATCGCGAGCGCGCCGACCACCCACCCGAAGTTGACGTTTCCCGGCGTCGTGTAGCCGAGATGCGCGGCCAGAAACCAGCCCGCCGTCGTCGTCGTGAGCGAGACCATCGGGAAGTAGAGGATCGTTCTCGGAACGAGGTAGCCGATCACCGCAGAGCGCTGCGGCGGTTCGAGCCTGCGCATGACCGGACCCAAGATGAATCCCATGAAGAGGTCCGCGCCGGTCCATAACGAGCCGGCCAGGACGTGGACCCAGTTCAACCAGAAGAAATTCGCGGTCACCAGCGCGGCGATCATCACGATCGGGAACGCCAGCGTCCACCACATCAGTTGTTTCGACATCGGACCTTTCACCTCGTCTCGATCAGAAAGACGCGGTCCCGGAATGCTCCGAGCTCGCCGCGCTTGAGCGTCTGTCTTCGGGACACCTCGGCCATCGTCACGCCGTGCATGTCGCATACCGCCGTCAGGACTTCGAGGACATCCGCCGCCTCGGCGATCACGTCCTCGCGATCGGCCGCCTCCTTCAATTCGGCCGCCTCTCCGACGAGCTTGTCGTGGAGCGCGTCGAAGAACTCGGCGGCGGTCAGCGTCCGCGTCACCGCCTTGAACCCGTCGGCCTCGATGATCTCGGGGATCCGGTCGCGGACCAGTGCATTCCAGACCTTCGTCATGCGCAGGGCTTCGCGATTGCGGGTATCAATGCTAGCATCATGAAGAAGCTCATCGTTTTCGACCTGGACGGAACCCTGGCGGCCAGCAAGTCGGCCATCGACGCGGAGATGCAGACGCTGCTCTCGGCGCTCCTGGGCGTCGCGAAGGTCGCGGTCATCTCCGGCGGCGGCTTCCCGCAGTTCCAGGCACAGTTCCTCGCCAACCTGCCCAAGGACGAGCGGCTCGCGAACCTCTCGCTCTTGCCGACGTGCGGTACGCGCTACTATCAGTACGACGGCGGCGACTGGAAACTGCTCTACGCCGAAGATTTCACCGACGCCGAGAAGGCGAAGATCGAGACCGAGCTGCAAAAAGCCGTCGATCAAGCCGGACACACCGTCGGGCAGACCTGGGGACCGCAGATCGAGGATCGCGGCAGTCAGATCA
>JANWKW010000101.1 GCA_025451135.1 Vulcanimicrobiia bacterium
ACTCGCCGGAGACGATCGCCGAGCCCGTCGCGGAAGCGCCGGCCGAAGCCGAAGCCGCGGCCGAACCCGAGGCCGAACCCGAGGCCGAACCCGAGGCCTAGAAGCGTCATCCTGAGGAGCCCCGAAGGGGCGTCTCGAAGGACGATTCATACCAAGAGCGCGGGAATCTCCCGCGCTCTTGGTGTTATATAGAGGACCATGCGCGTTGGCTTGACCGGTGGTATCGGAAGCGGGAAGAGCGTGGTCGCGAAGACCTTCGCGGAGCTCGGCGCATTCGTCATCGACACCGACGAACTCGCGCGCGACGCGGTCGCGCCCGGGAGCGCCGGCCTGCGCGAGATCGCCGCGCTCTGGCCGCAGGTCGTGCGCGACGGCGCGCTCGACCGCCCGGCCCTGGCCGCGATCGTGTTCGCCGACGGCGCGCAGCGCGAGCGCTTGAACGCGATCGTGCACCCCGAGGTGCGTCGCCTTGCGGCCGAGCGCGAACGCGGCGCCGCCCCCGGACAGACGATCGTCCAGGTGATCCCGCTGCTCTTCGAGGTCGGACTCGACGCGCAGATGGACGCGAACGTCGTCGTGATCGCGCCCGATTCCGCACGCCTGGAACGCGTCCTCGCGCGCGACGGCGTCGACGAGACGCACGCTCGCGCCCGGATGGCGGCCCAGATCGCGCCCGACGCGGCCCGCCGCCGCGCAGACTACGTCATCGAGAACGACGCCGACCTCGCCGCGCTCCGCGCCCGGACGGTCGCGGTCTACGAGAGCCTGCAGCGACGGGCGTGAAGATCGGCGCGTACGACTTCGATCCTGAGGCGCTTACACTGGCGCGCGACGGTGTGCGGGTCGACGTGCCGGCGCGCGCGCTCGAGGTGCTACGCATCCTGGCCGAGTCGCCGAACCACGTGGTCGACAAGCGCGACATCTTCTTGCGCGTCTGGCCGGACGGGTTCGTGGAATCGAACAACCTGTGGCAGCAGGTGCATCTGCTGCGCAAAGCGCTGGCGGGCGATCCGCGCGTGCAGGTCGCGAACGTGCCGCGCCGCGGTTATCGCCTGGTGGTCCCGGTCGAGAAGGCCCGCATCCGCAACGAGGTCTACGTCATCGCGGCGCTGATCTTGGCGGTGCTGGTGGTCAGCGGCGCGCTCTGGATCCTCCATCCGCGCGCGACCCAGTTGGGTGAGGCCGCGACGGCCGAATACCGGCGCGGGCTCTACCATCTGGCGCGACGTCAGCCGTCCGATCTCCAGCAGGCGCGCGCGTACTTCGACAAGACCGTCGCCGAAGCGCCGAACGCGCCGGACGGCTACGCCGCGCGGGCCGTGCTCGACATCGTACAGGCCCAGCGCGCGCTCCAACCCGCCGAGTCACAGCGGCTCTACGACGAAGGACTCGCGGACGAGCGCGCCGCGTTCGCGCGGGGCGAGCATCCGTACGCGCTCCTTGCGCGCGCGTCGCGAACGCGTTCGCGGGACGACTTCGAACGCGCGATGACGCTCGCGCCGAACGACCCGACCATCGTGGCGTGGTACGGCTTCTTCGAGACCTCCAGCGGCGATCCGGCCAAGGGCGAGCTGCTCGAGACGCGCGCGACGAAACTCGATCCGTCCGCTCCGATCCCGCTCAAACTGCTCGGCATCGCCGCCTATTACGCGCACGACTACGCGATCGCGGAGGCGGCGTTTCGTGACGAATTGAACGTCTACGCCGCGGACGACGAGGGCTGGTACTACCTCGGCCTGGTCGACCAGGCGCGATTGCATCCGGCCGCGGCGCGCGAGGATCTGACCCACGCCATCTCCCTGCACGGCGGCATCGCGACCGCGGCGCTATTGGCACGAGCCTACCTCGACGCGACTTCTGGCCGGATCGCCCAGGCCAAAGCGACCTTCAAAGCCGTGGGTGCCCGCCCGGCCGCCGGCTACCAGCGCGAAGGCGTCGATGTCGCGGCGCTCTGGATGGCGTTCGGCCGGCCGGACGACGCGCTCTCGGCACTCGAGCACATCGATCGCAGCGACCGGTTGGTCGCGGTCGCGATCGAAGCGGATCCGCGCTTGGCGAGCCTGCCGTTCCGCCGCGCGACGCGCAATTGAGGCGGATTTAGGCGGCGCTTGAGTACGCCGCCCGCGCGGCATGCTATCTCTGCGTCATGAAGACGTTCGCCACCCTCGCCCTCGTCCTCGTCGTTCTCGGTGCCGCGACACCGCAGACCGGCCCCGACTGGTATCAGGCCGGTAAGGCCGCCCAAGCCGCCGGCCGGCTCGACGAGGCCGCCGCCGACTACGCTAAAGCGCTCGCGCTCGGCTTCCCGAAAGCCTACGTCGCGTATCGGATGGCGACGCTGCGGATCCTCCGGCACGACAACGCCGGTGCCATTGCGGAACTGCAGAAGGCCACCGGTACGAGCGGCCTGCCGGCCGACTCGCTCGCGACCGATCCCGCGCTCGCACCGATCGCCAAAGACCCGGCCTTTCTCGCCTACGTCGCGGGGCAGCAGCGCGCGTTCCATCCGTGCAGGTACGACGCCGCCTATCGCGCGCTCGACTTCTGGGCGGGCGACTGGACGGTGACGAATCCGCAGAACGCGACCGTCGGCAAGAGCCACGTCGAACGGATCGTCGACGACTGCGTGATCTTCGAGAACTGGACCGACGTCTACGGCGGCACCGGCAAGAGCTTCACTTCGTACGACGCGAACCTGCACCGGTGGGATCAGCACTGGGTCGACTCGACCGGCACCGTCACCGAGTACCTCGGCAGCGTGAAGGACGGCGCGGTCGTGCTGGTCGCCACCTCGCCGGCCGGACTCGCGCAGATGACGTTCGCCCGGCTGCCGGGCGGCAAGGTCCGGCAGTCGTTCGAGAACAGCACCGACGGTGGGAAGACGTGGACGCCCGGAGCGGACCTGACCTATACGCCGGTGGTCGCCGCGAAGCCGTAGCCTAGTGGTAAGCCGCGAGCTTCGCGTTCGCGTGGAGCGTTAGCGAGAGATCGTAGAAGAGCTGGTTCGCGATGCGATGGAACCGTGCATCGGCGTCGCCGCCGTAGCGGGTATCGATGTCGCTCGCGACGAGCGTGGAGACCGGATGCGTGAGCAGCTTGTCGAGCATGAGACCCGTCCAGAACGTCCCGTCGTCGGCGCTTCCCGCCGTGACGAGCGCGATGCCCAGCGCGTCATTCGAGAGCGTCGCGGGCGCGCCGAAGGTCACGTTCTTCTGACCCGCGCGCGTCCAGCCGTCGTTGACCGCGTAGTCGAACGTCTTGACGAACGCATCCACGGCCGCGTCGCCGTACTGACCGCGCAGTTTCGCGAACTCGGCGGTGACGGCCGGTTCGCCGGCCATCGCGTTGAGCGCGCGAATGCTCGAGAACCCGCCGGCCTCGCCGCCGACGTGGTAGAGTTCCGCCGTCACGCCCGCCGTCGGCGGACCGAGATAGACGGGGCCTCCGTAGCGTGAGGCCGCCGGAGATGCGGGCGCGGCGGCAAGAAGCCCCACGGCCATCGCCGCGCAGACCGCGCCCCGAATCGATCCAAGTGTCATGCGTACGGTATACCCGTACGAACGGATGCGCGTCGCTACTGCAAGCGAGCGGGCGGTACCGGCCCGACCGGCGCCCAGCGTTCGACGGCCAACGCCCGAGACCCGTCGGGTTGGATCGCGATCGAGCCGCGCACGTCGACGGTCGTTCCGGGCGCGACGCCCGGGATGCGACGCGCCAGAGCGACGTCTCCCGTGGCGTCGTGCAGCGTCTTCCCGCTCGGATCGAGCGTACCCGCGACCGTCACCACCTGCGTGCCGGTCTTCGCGAGTGCGGAGATCGGAAGCGGCGCATCGATGCGGATCGGGACGACCGCACTCGATCGCACGCCGGTCGAAAGCAGCGTCCCGCGCAGCGCGTACGTGCCCGGCGCCGGCGCGATGCCGTCGGCCAGGATCCCGTTCCACTCGTACGTCACCAGCGTCGTTCGACCGGTCGCGAACGTTCGCGCGTGCGGCTGGCCGCCGGTCGTCGCCGGCGAGTTCCATCGGGCGGCGCCGTCGCGCGAGATCGTCAAACCATACTCGGCGGTCTGGTCGAAACGGATCACGCTGGGGGCGCGCCGGTCGTTGAACACCCGTACGGTGACGTCGATCGCATCGAGCGGATCGAACGTCGCGCGCGCGACGTACAATTCCAACCGTGGCGGCGCGGGAGCGACGCCCAACAACGCCGCGACCAAACTCGTAGCGAGCAAGCCTGAGAGCCTGCTGGGGTTTAGCAGGCGGGCGGGTGGGTAATCCATCGTAGTACCTATTCTCGTTTCGAGGTGAAAATAACTCATGGCTACAGAAGATCAAACCGAGAACCCCGGCGGCGGCATGACCGTACGCGAAGCCGGTCGCCGTGGTGGCGAGCGCGTGAAGGCCAAGTATGGCAGCGAGTTCTACGAGGCGATCGGCCGCAAGGGCGGCGAAGCCACGAAGAGCAAGTACGGCCCGGCCTTCTACGAAGTCATCGGCCAAAAGGGCGGTCAGAAGCTCAAGAAAAAGGCTCAGCCGTAGCCGGCTGACGAGCCATGGCCTCCAAACCGAAAGCCCCGGCCGAGCCGGGAACGCCGAAGGAACCGGGCGGCGAGATGTCCGTCCGGGAAGCCGGCAAGAAGGGCGGGGACACCGTCCGGGATCGCTACGGCGCGGCCTTCTACGAGGAGATCGGGCGCAAAGGCGGCAAGGCCACGCGCGATCGTCACGGGGTCGAGTTCTACGAGACCATCGGACAAAAGGGCGGCCAAGTCGTCAAGGAAAAATACGGCGCCGACTTCTACGAGGAGATCGGACACAAGGGCGGTCAGAAAGTCAAACAGCTGATCGCCGAGGCCAAACAAAAACGCGCCGACGACGCGAAGCCGAAGAAATAGCCTAGCGGCAGGCACCGTGCGCGATCAGCGCGCGGGCCGCCGTCCGGATCGCGGTCGCCGTCGCCCCGTCCGGTTGCAGCGTCATCACCAGTCCATGCGGCGTCGTCCATACGACGCCGCTTCGACTATATGGGACCGGCGTGCACGGCGTCGCGGTCGCGTCGCGGCCGCCGACGGCGGTGTGGAAGCCCTGTCGCGGCCACTCCGAGAGGCTGTACGCGGGGCCGCGCCGCCCGGATTCGAAGGCGATGCCGCGGTTCGCGGCGCGGGCGTCGTGGCCGCGCGGCGGG
>JANWKW010000102.1 GCA_025451135.1 Vulcanimicrobiia bacterium
GAGCGGCTCGATCCGGTCATGCCGCACTGGCGACTCGTCGGGCGAGATCTCCACGACGTCGCGTCCTACGTGATGACGCTCAAGTAGCGCGGGCTACGTCTTTCGCTCCATCGCGTCGATCATCGAGGTGTCGGGCGGCATCCTGCGCGCTCCCGGCGGGTACGACGACGGATGTCTCGCGTGATAGTCTTCGGCAACGGTCGCCAGATATTCGAAATTCTCCCACAGCGCGTCGTTTCCGATGGCCTTTCGCGCGGCGAAGGTGATCGGCGCGGTCCGCTTCCAGGCCAGCGAGATGACGGCGGCCCAATAGTCGCAGGTGATGTCCTTATCGATCATCCCGCGCTTGACCAACGTGCCGATGC
Organism: Vulcanimicrobiia bacterium; assembly: GCA_025451135.1. Lineage (GTDB taxonomy): Bacteria > Vulcanimicrobiota > Vulcanimicrobiia > Vulcanimicrobiales > Vulcanimicrobiaceae > JALYSX01. The sequence goes on from JANWKW010000102.1 coordinate 366, forward strand.
TCTCCAGCAGATTGCCGAGGGTGGCGACGGCGAGGTAGTCGGGATCGACCGGCGGGAAGACGGCGATCCTCTGAAGTTCCGCCGGGTCTGCCAGGCGTTTGGGGAGTTCGTGCGCGATGAATCCGAGCGTACGGCGCGTCTCGGCCGCTTCCATCGTCTCCCGGCAGTGCATCAGCGCGGTGATCTGATTGGCGGCGCGCATGTGGCGCAGCTGCACGAGCGCCGCGATCGCGGTGCCGGCGACGACGAGCAGCGTCCCGAGGGCGGCGAGGGCCGTGACCCACTCTGCGCTCATCCGCTCTACATCCGGAAGATGCCGAACGCGGTCGGCGGCTGCGGTGCGTTCGCGGCCGCCTCGAGGCCGATCGCGAGCACCTTGCGCGTGTCGACCGGATCGATCACGCCGTCGTCCCACATCCGCGCGGTCGAGAAGTACGGGCTGCCTTCGGTCTCGTACTTCGCCAGGATCGGCGCTTCGAAGGCGGCCTTTTCTTCGTCGCTCATCTCGCCCTTGACGGTCGAAAGGACGCTTGCGGCCTGCGGCCCCCCCATCACGCTGATGCGCGCGTTCGGCCACATCCACAACTGGCGCGGCGAATAGGCGCGTCCGCACATACCGTAGTTGCCGGCGCCGAAGCTGCCGCCGATGACGACCGTGAACTTGGGCACCTCGGCGCAGGCGACCGCCATCACCAGTTTGGCGCCGTCCTTGGCGATGCCGCCGTTCTCGTATTCCTTGCCGACCATGAAGCCGGTGATGTTCTGCAGGAACACGAGCGGCGTGCCGCGCTGCGCGCACAGTTCGATGAAGTGCGCGCCTTTGAGCGCCGACTCGCTGAACAGGATGCCGTTGTTGGCGACGATGCCGACCGGGTGTCCCTCGATGGCGGCGAAGCCGCAGACCAGCGTGGTGCCGTAGCGAGCCTTGAACTCGTGGAACTCCGAACCGTCGACCAGCCGCGCGATCACCTCGCGCACGTCGTAGCCGATCCGGGCGTCGGCCGGGATGATGCCGTAGATCTCGTCCGGGTCGTACTTGGGGGGCGCCGGTTCGCGGCGGTCCCACTGGGCGGGCAGTTCGCGATGCAGATCCCGCACGATCTCGCGCACGATGCCGAGCGCGTGTTCGTCGTTCTCGGCCAGATGATCGGCGACGCCCGAGATGCGCGTGTGTACGTCGGCGCCGCCCAGTTCCTCCGCCGTCACCACCTCGCCGGTGGCGGCCTTCACCAGCGGCGGTCCGCCCAAGAAGATGGTGCCGTTGCCTTTGACGATCACGGTCTCGTCGCTCATGGCCGGCACGTACGCGCCGCCGGCGGTGCACGAACCCATCACCGCCGCGATCTGCGGGATGCGTTTGCCCGACATGCGGGCCTGGTTGTAGAAGATCCGGCCGAAGTGATCGCGGTCCGGGAACACGTCGGCCTGCAGCGGCAAGAACGCGCCGCCCGAGTCGACCAGGTAGATGCACGGCAGATGGTTCTGCTCGGCGATCTCTTGCGCGCGCAGATGCTTCTTGACGGTCATCGGGTAGTACGTGCCGCCCTTGACGGTCGCGTCGTTGGCGACGACGACGCAGTGCATGCCTTCGACGATGCCGATGCCGGTCACGATGCCGGCCGCGGGCGACGCGTCGTCGTACATCCCACCGGCGGCCAACGCCGAGAATTCGAGGAAGTCCGTGCCGGGGTCGACCAAGCGCTCGATACGCTCGCGGGCGGGCAGCTTGCCGCGTTTGCGGTGCTTGGCGGTCGCGTCGGCGCCGCCGCCCGCGCGCACTGCTTCGAGGCGCTTGCGCAGGTCGGCGGAGAGATCGCGCATCCGGCGCGCGTTGGCGGCGAACGCTTCGGAACGCGTGTCCGTGCGTGATTCCAGCAGTGCCATCGAGTGCGCGGTTCGGTTAGCCTGCGGTTAGACCTTCGCGCGGGACGGCCGCGGAGCGCCCGTTCTGCGCTACACTTCCGGTATGGCAAACGTCGATGTAGCCGGGATCCACCGCCCGGCGGGCACGCTCGATGCGGCCGGCGCGTTGCGCCCCTACGGCGGACCTTGGAACGAACGGCTGGCCGCCCACCTGATGCGCCGCGCGGGCTTCGGCGGCTCGCCGGACGAGATCCGCGCGATGGCCGCGATGTCGCCCGCCGAGGCGGTCGGCTCCCTGATCCACTTCCCGTCGACGGCGAACATGCCGCAGCCGGCCGACGTGTTCGACCCGGTCGCCTACCTGCGCGGCCAATTCGGGAACCAGCGTCCGGCCGACATGACCGAGGACCAGAAGCGCGAGCGCAACAAGGGCCTGCGAATGCAGGAGCGCCAGTCGGTGCTCGCCCTGCAGGCGTGGTGGCTGGACCGCATGCTCAACTCGCCGGCGCCGCTTCAAGAGAAGATGGCGCTCTACTTCCACGGGCATTTCACGAGTGCGGCCATCCAGAAGGGCGTGACGCCGCCGATGGTGCTGGCGCAGAACCAGCTCTTCCGTTCCAATGCGCTCGGCAATCTGCGCGAACTGACGCGCGGCGTCTCCAAGGATCCTGCGATGCTGATCTACTTGGACAACGCGCTCAACGTCGCGACCCATCCGAACGAGAACTACGCGCGCGAGCTGATGGAGCTCTTCACGCTGGGCGTGGACCACTACACCGAGAACGACGTGCGCGAATCCGCGCGCGCCTGGTCGGGATGGACGGTCTTCCGGCGCACCGGAGAGGCCGGGTTCGTCGGGACGCGCCACGACGACGGGACCAAGACGTTCCTGGGCAAGACCGGGAACTTCAACGGCGACGACATCGTCGATATCATCTTCGAACAGCCGCAGGCCGCGACGTTCTTCGCCGGCAGCCTGCTCAACTATTTCGTCTACAACGATCCGGAACCGGCGCTGGTCGACGCAGTGGCGGCCTTGATCCGCAAGCACGACTTCGAACTAGCGCCGGTGATGTCGACGCTGCTGCGCAGCGACGTGTTCTTCAGCGAGCGCGCCTACCGCGCGCTGGTCAAGAGCCCGGCCGAGTTCGTCGTCGGCGCGCACAAGGCGCTCGGGCTCACCACGCTCGATCCGACGGCGCAGCGGGGGATGAACCAGATGGGTCAGATACTATTCTATCCGCCCAACGTAGCGGGCTGGCCGGGCGGCCAGAACTGGGTGACCAGCCAGATGGTGATCGCGCGCCAGAACTACGTCGCGGGCCTGGTGAACTCGCAGGTGATGGCGCAGTCGTCGTGGCTGCCGAGCGTGCCGATGACGGCTGGGCCCGCGGCGGCGGCGCTGATCGCGTCGATCCTTCAGGGCGACGCCTCGCCGCTCGCGACCGCGCAGCTGGCGAGCTACCTCAACGGCGCGAGCGAGTCCGCGTTGGGCATGCTCTCCGGCGAGAATCGCGACGAGCGCGTGCGCGGAGCCGCCTATCTCACGATGGCGATGCCCGCCTTCCAGTTGGCTTAGGAGAAGATCATGCAACGTACTTCATTCTTGCTCGGCGCGCTCAGCGGCATCACGGTCGTCGCGAACGCCGATCACATCTTCGCCCAGGCGCTGGCCGCCTCGCCGCTGCCGGGCCTGCCCGGCGGCGCGAACCGGACGCTGCTGCTTATCAACCTGCAGGGCGGCAACGACGGGCTCAACTGCGTGGTGCCCCACGGGAATCCGGACTACTATCGCGTCCGTCCGTCGCTCGCGATCGGCCGCGACCAGGTGCTCGCGATCGACGCGCAGCTCGGCTTCAATCCGCAGATGCGGGCGCTCAAAGCGCTCTACGACAAGGGCTCGGTGGCGGTCGTCCAAGGCGTCGGCTATCCCGATCCGGATCACTCGCACTTCCGCTCGACCGAGATCTGGCAGACGGCCGCGCCGGACAAGTACCTGCACACCGGCTGGCTCGGCCGCTACATGGACGAAGCCGGACTGCCGGCGGACAACCTCTTCAACGGCGTGGCGCTCTCGCAGGTGCTGCCCGAGGTGATGGTCGCGACCAAGACCGACGTGCCGGCGATCCCGAGCGAGCGCGGCTACGGTCTGATCTCCGACCGCAACGCCGCCTCGCGGGCGACCTACACCCAGGTCGTGCGCGACGCGCGTCAGCCGTTCAGCTCGCCGTATCTCTCGCACGTGATGGAGATCGAGGATCATTCGCAGCGCGGTTCGCAAGAGCTGCCCAAATTGATCGCCGGCTACAAGCCGGCCGGCGCGTATCCGGCCACGGCGCTCGGTCGCAGTCTCTCGCTCGCCGCTCAGATCGTCGGGAGCAAGCTCGGCACCAAGGTGATCTACGTCCAGCACGGCTCGTTCGACACGCACGTCTCGCAGGTGCAGACCCAGAACCGCCTGCTCGGCGAGTTCTCCGACGCGATCGCCGCCTTCTACGCCGACCTGGCCGCCCACGGCAGCGACGGCGACGTGCTGACGATGACGTTCTCGGAGTTCGGCCGCCGGATCGAAGAGAACGGCAGCCGGGGCACCGACCACGGCGAGGCCAGCCCGCTCTTCCTGATCGGCGGCAACGTCAAGGGCGGCATGTACGGCGCTTCGCCGGACCTGAGCAACACCTCCAACGGCAACGTCAGATTCGGCACCGACTTCCGCTCGGTCTACGCGACCGTCCTGGAGCGCTGGCTCGGCAAACCGTCGCAGAAGATCCTCAGCGGCACCTTCCCGACGCTCCCCGTCCTGGCGTAAGGGGGCTCCTCCTCGTGAGAACATGACCGTTTCTTGACAGTCGGACTTTTCTCGCAGGTGGCCTCCCCGGGCGGGACTAATCTGAGGCCAATCGGATTGGAGTTGCTGCTGGTCCGTTCGGCCCATAAGAATCGGAGAAGTAGCCGTTTTCATGGAGTTCGTGGAGGAGGGGCATAAGGCCCCAATCAGTTTCGCGCGGGGTGTCGCTTGAAGCAGTTCGCTGATCCGACGGCGTTTTCGAACGTCGTCCCGCTCAAGGAGAGCGGTCTCCCCCCGAAGGGGACCCCGAAGAACTATCTGATGGCGTGGTTGCTGGTCATGCTCAAAGAGCGCGACCTGCACGGCTACGAGATCATGAAAGCGCTCAAAGAGCGCTTCGACGTGATCACGGACCCGGGGACGGTCTATCGCGCCCTGCGCCAGCTCGAACGCGAAGGCTATATCTCGTCATGGTGGGATCCGAAAGAACAGGGACCGGCGCGGCGGGTCTACACGCTGACGGCCGCCGGCACGAACGCGCTCGGCCTGTGGAGCACGGCGCTGGAACAATATCGCTCCAACCTCGACGCGTTCTTCGACCTTTACCGCGCCTGAAAAAGGGGAGCGAAGCGACCTCCCTCTCCTGTCATCCCGAGCGTAGTGCGAAGCGCGTA
>JANWKW010000103.1 GCA_025451135.1 Vulcanimicrobiia bacterium
GCCGGCTCGGCCGCCGACGGGATCACCCTGCTCGAGAAGTTCGAAGGCAAGTTCAGCGAGTTCAAGGATCTGACGCGCGCGGCCGTCGAGCTGGCCAAGGACTGGCGTCAGGACCGGGCGCTCCGTCGCCTGGAGGCGTTGCTGATCGTCGGCACGACCGACCACATCTACGTGCTCTCCGGGACGGGCGACGTGATCGAGCCGGACGAACCGATCGCCGCGATCGGGAGCGGCGGCGCGTACGCCCAGGCGGCGGCCGCCGCCTTGCTGCGCAACACCGACCTCTCGGCCGAGGAGATCGCGCGCAAGGCGCTCGAGATCGCGGGCGAGATCTGCATCTACACCAACGCGGACATCGTTGTAGAGTCACTCTCATGAACAGCACGCAAACGACCCCCGAGCTCGACGCCGCCGGCCTCACGCCGCGCCAGATCGTCGCGGAGCTCGACAAATACATCGTCGGCCAAGGCAAGGCCAAGCGCGCGGTCGCGATCGCGCTGCGCAACCGCTACCGCCGCGCCAAAGTCGAGGGCGATCTCCGCGACGAGATCACGCCGAAGAACATCCTGATGATCGGTCCGACCGGCGTCGGCAAGACCGAGATCGCGCGCCGGCTGGCGTCGCTGGTCGGCGCGCCGTTCGTCAAGGTCGAAGCGACCAAGTACACCGAGGTCGGTTACGTCGGCCGCGACGTCGAGTCGATGGTCCGCGATCTGGTCGAGCAGGCCGTACGGATGGTCGGCGACGAGCGTCGCGCGGAGGTCAAGGACCTGGCCGCACAGCACGCGATCGAACGGGTCATCGACGCGCTCTATCCCGAGACGCGCGCGCCGCAACAGCCCGGCGCGGGCGGGAGCAATCCGCTGGCCGCCACGCTCGGCTCGATCTTCGGCAACACCTACGCGCCGCCGCCGAGCCAGCCGGCCGCGCCGCCGCAGGCGTCCGGCGCCGACCGCGAACAGACGCGGGAACAGGCGCGCGCCGAGATCGCGCGCGGCTTCTACGACGTGCGCCTGATCGAGATCGACGTCGAGGAGACGCCCAACATGCCGCTCGGCCTGATGGGCGGCGGTTTCGACCAGGGCGGCGGCGACATCGGCGAGATGCTCGGCGGGATCCTGCCCAAGCGCAAGAGCCGCAAGCGCGTGACCGTGGCCGAAGCGCGCCGGATCTTCGAAGCGGACGAGGCCAACAAGCTGATCGACATGGATGCGGTCAAGCGCGAGGCGGTCCGCCGCGCCGGCGAAGACGGCATCATCTTCATCGACGAGATCGACAAGGTCGCCGGACGCCAAGGCGCCGGCGGTCCGGACGTCTCGCGCGAAGGCGTGCAGCGCGACATCCTGCCGATCGTCGAAGGCTCGACCGTGCCGACCAAGCACGGCCCGATCAAGACCGACCACATCCTGTTCATCGCGGCCGGCGCGTTCCACCTGAGCAAGCCGTCCGATCTGATCCCGGAACTGCAGGGGCGGTTGCCGATCCGCGTGGAGCTCGATTCGCTCACGGCCGAGGACTTCAAGACGATCCTGACGCAGCCCAAGAACGCGCTGATCGAGCAGTACAAAGCCCTGCTCGCGACCGAAGACGCGACGCTCGACTTCCGCGAAGACGCGATCGCGCAGATGGCCGCCTACGCGATGCAAGTCAACGAGACCAGCGAGAACATCGGCGCGCGCCGGCTCTACACGGTGCTGGAGAAGCTGCTGGAAGACGTCTCGTTCGACGCGCCCGAGAACGCCGGTACGATCGTGATCGACGGCGCGTACGTGCGCGCGCATCTCGCCGACATCGTCACCAACGCGGATCTATCGAGCTACATCCTCTAAGGCGCTAGGCCTTTCCGACGCGCTCGAGTGCGGCGACGTCGGAGAGGTCTTTCGGGCGTCCGGTCGCGCGCTTGTTCGCGATGAGGTCGTCTCGACCGATTATCCCTATCGGAACGCCGTCGTAGGCGGCTTGGGCGCGGCGAGGCCACGCGTCGTCGAACGAGACGCCCGAGATGCCGGTCAAGATGTCGATCCGCGTGGGAGCGACACCGATCTGATAGACGAGATCGTCGCCGGCGAAGTCTTCGACGGTGACGTCGCTCATAGGCGCGCCGAATTCGGCGAGGCAGCGATAGACGCGTTCTGCGTTCTCTGGCGTCGCTCGGACCCATACGTCGATGTCCTCGGAGAACCGGGGGACGCCGTGGAGCGCTAGCGCGTGCGCTCCGATGAGGAGAAACTCAACGTTCCCTGCGACGAACGTGCGCAACAGATCGCGGTAGTCGTCGTTCGCTGTAGTCGACACCGGTCAACCTTCCGTATCTCAGCACCAGCTCCCAGACGCGCGCGATGCGCTCGTCGGGTGACATCGCGGCGATGACCGCACGATCGATGGCCGCGTCATCCTCGGCGAGCGGGCCGGCGCTCGTGACCCATCTCCGGGTCTCGCGTGGGTCGTGCGACATGCCTAGTCCTTCGACATTCCACCGAAAGTCCCGGCCCGTACCACGCCGCCGGCGATGAGGAGCTGGGCGACGAAGTAGGTCGCCACGATCGCGAGTTCGGCGGCCCTGCCCGCGAGCGGGAAGCCGGGGAAGAACGTCACGTAGGCGAGCAGCGTGTCGGACACCATGAAGATCAGCGCGCCGGCGCCGACGGCGAGGCCGGCGCGCGCGTCGATGCGGCCGACCAGGTTGAGCGCGAACAGGACCATGGCGGCCAGGACGAAGCTGTAGATGCCGACCGCGAGCCCGAGCGATCCGGCGTGCGGTTCGATCGCGATCAGCGTCGCCACGACCGCGGTCGCGAGCGCGATCGCGACCGGCAGGCGGAAGCGCGCGGCGCCGGCCCCGATGGCGAGATAGGCCCCGATATAGCAGCGGTGCATCGCCGCGAAGCAGAGCGTGCCGATCAGGAACGGGGTGGCGCCGGAATGGAGCAGCGTCTCGTCGCCGATCGCGGCCAGAAACAGGCCGGCGCCGAGCCAGCGCATCGTCCCTCCGCCGCGGCCGAAGGCCATCGCGGCCAGGAGCAGGGCGGGGAGCGGCTTAGTGATCAGCCGTGCGGGCGCCTCCGGCCCGAGCGCCGCGATGCAGACGAGGTCGACGAGGGCCGCAAGCGCGGCGAGCCAGGTGAGCAGCATGTCGCAGTCCTTCGAGACGCTCGCTCCGCTCGCTCCTCAGGATGACAGAGAGGGGACGTCGAATGGACGGCGGCCATGCCCTATATCCGCGAGATCATCCAAGAAGGTCATCCCACGCTCCGCAAGGTCGCCAAGAAAGTGCACCTCGAGGAGCTCAAGGACCCGTTGATGCAGCAGCTCTTCGACGATATGTTCGAGACGATGTACGACGCGCCCGGGATCGGCCTCGCGGCGCCGCAGATCGGCATCAGCAAGCGCATCTTCACGATCGACCTGCAGGACGACAACGACGAGCACGGCCCGTTCGTCGTGGTCAACCCGAAGTTCGAGCTGACCGAGGGCGCGGAGTGGCGCAAGGACGGCTGCCTCTCCTACGAGGGCTACATCGGCGAGACCGAGCGGTACACCCGGGTCGTGGTGACCGGCTTCGACCGCTACGGCGAGAAGATCCGCCTGGAGGGCACGGGGCTGTTCGCGCATTGCCTGCAGCACGAGATCGACCATCTCAACGGCGTGCTCTACATCGACAAGGCGCGCAACGTCCACCTGCCGACCGAGGACGAAGACGAAGAAGACAGCGACGAGGGCGGCGCGGCCGTCGAGCCCGTCGAAGCGGCCGTAGCGGGCGACTGATGCTGCGCACGTTGTTCTTCGGCACGAGCGCGTTCGCCGTGCCGAGCCTGCGCGTGTTCGCGTCGCGCACCGATCTGTTCGGCGTGGTCACCCAGCCCGACCGCCCCTCGGGGCGCGGCCAACGCCTGCACCCGACGCCCGTCAAAGCCGCCGCGCTCGAGCTCGGGCTGACCGTCTACGAACCGACGCGTCTGCGCGCGTTCGCGGGCGAGCTGGCGGGCGAGACGTTCGACCTGTTCGGACTGGCGTCGTACGGGCGCATCTTGCCGCAGGCGCTGCTCGACCTTCCGCGACTCGGGGCGCTCAACGTGCATCCGTCGCTGCTGCCGCGCTATCGCGGCGCGACCCCGATCCAGACCGCGCTGCGCAACGGCGACGACCTCACCGGCGTCTCGATCATGCTGATGGATGCCGGCATGGATACCGGCCCGATCGCGCTGCAGGAGCGCGTGCCGATCTCCGCCGACGACGACTACGGCAGTCTGCACGACCGCCTGGCGGCGGTCGGCGCGAAGATGCTGGGCAAGGCGATCGCCGCCGCCGAGCGCGGCGACCTGACGCCGTCGCCGCAGACCGGAGAGGCCAGCGTCACGCGCCCGATCGGCAAAGACGACCTCGAGGTGGACTGGACGGCGGACGCGCGCGCGATCGTCAACCAGATCCGCGCCTACGCTCCCCAGCCCGCCGCGCGCGGCGAACTCCACGGCGAGACCGTGAAACTGCTCCGCGCGCACGTGGGCGCGCACGACGAGGTGATCGTGGACGAACTGATCGCGCCGAATCGCGGCAAGATGACGGGCGAGGCGTTCGCCCGTTCGGCCGCGGCCCGGAGCGCCGGATGACCGCCCGCGAAGTCGCGCTCGCGGTCGTCCGCGACGTCTTCCCGGCGGCGCCCGGCACGCCCGAACGGGGCGCGCAGGAAGCCCTCGACTATCGCACCCGCAAGGCCGGGCTCGAACCGCGCGACCGCGCCTTCGCGACCGAGCTTGCGTATGGGTCGATCAAGATGCGGCGCACGCTGGATTGGTATCTCGCGCCGTTCCTGGGCGATCGTGCGACGACGCTGCCGGCGGTCATCGCGGAAGTGCTGCGATTGGCGATCTACGAGCTGGTCTTCACCCGCGCAGACGAACACGCGACCGTCTTCGAGTTCGTCAACCTGGCCAAGAAACACGGTCACAAGGGCCTGGTCGGCCTGACCAACGCGGTCCTGCGGTCGTTCTTGCGGGACCGGCCGACCGAACCCGCGCCGGACGACTTCGAAGACCTGGACGAGTATCTGGCGGTCGCATATTCGCTGCCGACCTGGATCGTGCGTCAGTGGCGCGCGACGTTCCCGGACAAGGTCGCCGAGATCTGCGCGAGCGTCAACGATCCGGCGCAAGCGGCCGTCACGGTCAACACGCTGCGCGCCACGGTGGCCGGCGTGGAAGAGACGTTCGCGGCGGCCGGGGTGTCGGTCGCGCGTTCGCCCTACGTCGAGACGACGCTGATCGTCGGCGATGCCGCCTACGCACGCGCCGGCGAACGCGCGGCCGTCGGCGCGTGGTTTTCGCAGAGCGAATCGTCGGCGATGCCGGTCGCGATCCTCAATCCGCAGCCGGCCGAGCACGTCCTCGACGTCGCGAGCGGACGCGGCAACAAAGCCATCCAGATCGGCGCGCGGATGGAGGGCGACGGCACCCTGCTCTGCATCGAACGCGACGAGCGCAAGGCCGAAGTTCTCAAGAATCGCCTGGCCGAGGCCGGGGTGGCGGCCGGCATCGTGATCGGCGACGCGGCCACCGAACTGCTCGAGCCGGCCCAACGCTTCGACCGGGTGCTGGTCGACGCGCCGTGCTCGGGGCTCGGCATCTTGGGCCGTCATCCCGAGGCGCGCTGGCGCAAACGTCCGGACGACGGGGCTCGCTTGGCCGAGGCCCAGTCGGCCATCCTGGAGCGGCAGTCGGCGCACGTCCACGAGGGCGGGACGCTGGTTTACGCAGTCTGTACCACCGACCCCCGTGAGGGGGCGGAGGTCGTCGGAGGGTTCCTGCGAACGCACGATTTCACGCGAGGCCTGATCCCGGCATCGTTGGAGCCGTTCCTCACGGGCGAGGGAGACGTGCTGGTCCCGCCGGGCATCGACGGTCGCGACGGTTTTTACATCGCGAGATTAGAGCGAAGAACCTAAGGAGCCCGGCGGCAGCACCTCGATGAGCTGGTTTGCAAGGATTGAAGAGTCGTGTGCGGCGTTCATCGAACGGTCGTTCGCGAAGACGTTTCCGAGCGACCTCGAGCCCGCGCAGATCGCCCGAAAACTCGTGGCGACGATGGAGGCCAAGACGCGCGGCACGGATGCGGGCCTGGTCGCGCCCGACCGCTACACCGTCTTCGTGAACCCCGACGACTACGAGCGGCTGGTGCCGCACCGCGAGTATCTCGAGCGCGAATGGGCCGACCTGCTCGACGATATGGCCGGCCAGGTGAACGTGGCCTTCAACAACGGCGCCGCCGCGGTCGCGCTGATGGAGCGCAGCTCGGTCCCGAAAGGCGCGATCGAGATCGATCACGAGGTCCACGAACCGACCGAACGCCTCGACGTGCCGCGCCGCGCGCCGTCGACCGGACGCTTCCAATTGCGCATGGTGCGCGGCGTTCCGGCCTACGGCGTCTATCCGATCGAAGGTCCGGTCAACATCGGACGCAGCGACGAGAGCGACGTCTTCCTGGTCGATCCGTCGGTCTCGCGCCGGCACGCGGTGATCGACGTCGACGCGGGCTGGCCGATCGTCCACGATCTGGAGTCGACCAACGGCACGTTCGTCAACGGCGAGCGGATCGAGACCCGGCGTCTCTCCGAAGGCGACCTGGTCGCGTTCGGCAAGACCGAACTCCGTCTCGAGGTCGCCGGCGCGTGAGCGCGCTCGCGACGCTGCGGATCGGCTCGCTCGAGATCGTCGGAGCGCTCGCGCTCTTCGCCGCCGTCGCCGCCGTGCCGCGCACGCGTCACGTCCCCGACGCGGGCGTCTTCGCGCCGGCGCGGATCGCGCTCGACATCGACGAGCACGGCACGACGCGCCGCTTCGAAGGGCTGTGTCCGCTCACGATCGGCCGCGCCAGCAGCGCCGACGTGATGGTGATGGATCCCGAGGTCAGCCGCGTGCACGCGCGGTTCGAGTCGCAGGGCGGCGTCGTCTACGCGAGCGACGCGGGCAGCAGCAACGGGACGTTTCTGAACGGCCGCCGCCTGGACGGCGCGATCGAAGTGCTGCCGGGCGACACGATCGACGTCGGCGCGACCCGCATCACCTACGTCGGGAGCGGCTCGTGGGCGTAGCGCTCTCCGGCGACCGGGCGGCGCGCGTGACGGTGGGACTCGGCTCGTGCGCCCAACTGATGGCGGTCGCCGAAGGCTTCGGACGGATCGACGGCGTGCCGGCCGCGAACGCCGCGCTCCAGCGCCTGCGGATGGCGTTCGAACGCCAGCGCCGCTCGCACCGGCTCGGGCGCGCGCTCGAACGGCCCGAAAGCGCGGCCGCGCTGCTCTCCGGCGCGATCGCGCGGCTGAACGACGAGATGTTCGGGCGGGCGGCCTCGCACGCGGACTACGTCTCGGCGGGCTGCTCGATCACCGCGGTGCTGGTGGTGCGCGGCTACGCGGTCGTCGCGCATCTGGGCGCGACCGCGGCCTACCTCACCCGCGAGGGCCGCTCGCGCGCGATGACCCCGCAGCACGTCATCGCCGAGCTGCCGGTGCGTGTGCTGACGCGCGCGCTCGGCATCCAGCCGCGCTGCGACGCGACCATGGCGACCTTCGAGATCGAGGACGGCGATACGCTGGTGCTGACCGACGCGAGCAATCGCCGGCTGATCGTGCGGCAGTTCGGACGCGACGACCTGGAAGGCGTCGCCTGGCACGGCGTGGCGCGCGACGGGGCGGCGCTGGCCCGGATCGGCGCGGCCGTCTTCTTCGCCCTCGCGTTCTTGTGCGTTCGCTGATCCCGGTCGTCCGCCGGCTCTGGCCGATGGCGCTGGCGCTCGCGCTCTCGGCGTTCGTGCTCTCGTTCGCGCCGCCCGGGACGATCGGACCGGCCTGGCTGGACGCGGCCATCGCGATCGCGGCGCTCGCATGGGTGGGAGTGCAGCCCTTCGATGCGGAGCGCGACGACCTGCTGCCGGCGTTGGCGGTGATGCTCGCCTCGTTCGGGCTCCTGTTGATCGCGCGCGTCTCGCCTGACCTCGCGCACAAACAGCAGTACTGGCTACTGATCTCGCTCGCGCTGGTGCTCTGCGCCGGGCCGTTGTTCACGCGCTTCCGCCGGCTCGCAGGCTACAAGTACATCTGGATCCTGGGGTCGTTCGTGCTGTTCCTGATGCTGGTGATCTTCGGCCACGAGGTCAACGGCGCGCGCCTGTGGATCCAGCTCGGTCCGATCCAGCTCGAACCGGTCGAACTGATCAAGCTCTTCATCGTGCTCTTCCTGGCCGCGTATCTGGCCGAGACCGCCGACGTGATCGCGGCCGCAAAACCGTGGTCGATCCGCTCGAACCTGAAATATCTGGGTCCGCTCTTCATCGGCTGGGGCGCGTCGATGGCGATCCTGGTGCTGCAGCGCGACCTCGGCATGGCGACGCTGCTGCTGGCGACCTTCGCGGTGCTGCTCTATGCCGCGACCCGGCGGATCGACCTGGTCGCGGGCGGATTCGCCGTCTTCGGACTGGCCGCGTATTGGGCGGTGCATCACTACGCCTACGTCCAGACGCGCATCGACGTCTGGCGCAATCCGTTCGCCGACGCGCTCGGCGCCGGCTATCAATCGGCGCAGAGCTACTACGCGCTCGCGGCCGGCGGCATCTTCGGGACCGGCTACCGGCTCGGCCACCCGACGTACATCCCGGACGTCGCCACCGACTATATCTACGCGTCGCTCTCCGAAGAGTTCGGACTGATCGGCGCGTGCGTGCTGCTGGTGCTGTTCCTGACGGTGGTGCGCCGGATCTTCGCGATCGGCACGCATCAGCCGGATCTCTACACGAAACTGCTCGCGGTCGGCCTGGCCGCGACGCTCGGCGTGCAGGTCGCGATCATCGTGGGCGGCGTGGTCGGGCTCTTCCCGCTGACCGGCATCACGCTGCCGTTCGTCTCGTACGGCGGCAGCTCGCTGGTCGCCAACACGCTGCTGATCGGTCTGGTCTGGGCGATGAGCGCGCGCCCGCGTCCGCGCCCGGCGGCGTGAGCCGGTTCGCGCTCGTCTTCTGGGGTCTGGTCGCGGCGTGCGGCCTGGCCGCGATCGTCGCGGGGATGATCGGCAACCCGCGCGTCGCCGCGCGCGCGGCCGCGAATCGGAAGGTGGTCGTCGCCGTCGCGCCGGCGCGCGCCGCGTCGACGCCATCCCCGCGCCGGACGCGCGCGACGTTCGGCGACGATTGGGACGTCGTGGTCGATCGCCCGCCGTCGCCCGATGCCGACGGCAGCGCGCGCGTCGCGGTGGTGGTCGGGCCGTGCGGTTCGGACGGCGCCCTGGACGCGGCGTTCGCGCGGCTGGACGTCCCGCTCGCGATGGTCATCGATCCGGCCGGTCCCGACGCGCTCGCCGCGGCCGGTTACGCGCGATCGCAACGCAAGCCGTTCTATCTCCAGGTCGGCCGGGTGCCGTCGCCCGGCGCGATCGGCGCTCTGCTGACGCGCTTCGACGGCGCCGCCGGGTTCGCGTCGGCCGACCCGCACGGGATGGCCGCAGCGCTGGCCGGCACGAGCCTCGCCTTCGTCGACGAACGCGGCCTCGCCGACCCGGCGCCGTTCGCGAAGGCCGGGACCGGATTGCTCCGGCGCGACCTGACGGTCGACGAGCGCGATGCTTCCGGCTACGTCTCGTTCATGCTGGGCCGCGCCGCCGTGCTGGGCGCGGCTCGTGGCCGGACGGTCGCGTGGATGCGCCCGCGGGCCGCAAGCCTGCAGGCGCTGCGCGCGTTCGCCGCGTCGCACGGGCGCGACGTGGTCGCGCCGGCGCCCTAGGTGGGGCAGGCATCCCCGAGCGGAGTAGAGTAGCCAGACGCAAAGCCGTTCGTCAGGAGGTATCGTGATGAAACCCGTGTTCTCTGTGGTGCTCGCCGGTTGTGCCCTCGGATTGCTCGTCACCGCGTGCGGAGGCGGGTCGTCGAGTTCGACCACCACCACGACCACGACGACCGCCTCGGCGGCACCGGCCGCGACGGCGGGCGGCATGAGCGCTGCCGCGCCGGGCGACGGTGCGAAGGTCTACGATACCAACTGCTCCTCGTGCCACGGCGCGACGGGTCAGGGCCAGCCGGGCGCGTTCCCGCCGCTGGCCGGCAATCCGGTCGTCACCGGCGACGCGGGCAAGGTCATCCACATCGTCAAGGCTGGCTTGACCGGCAGCATCTCGGTCAACGGCCACGCCTACAACGGCACGATGCCGGCATGGGGCACGAGCCTGAGCAACGGCGATATCGCCGCCGCGGTCACGTTCATCCGCTCGTCGTGGGGCAACAAGGCCTCGGCCGTCACCGAAGCCCAAGTCGCCGCCGCGAAATAGCCGCTAGGCCGCCGCTTCGGCGGCGAATTCCACGGCGAACAGGTCGTCGACGTAGGCGTAGATCTCGGGATCGATCCGTCGCAGCCGCTCGCGCGTCGCGGGCGGCCACGGCGAGGCGGGATCGTTGATCTCCACGTAGGCGCGCAACGCCTCGGCGAAATACTCGTCCAGTCCGGTCGACGCGTACGGCGTGACGTACTCGCGCGCCGCCGCGAAAGCCGCGCGCACGCGCGGATCGAGACCCGAACGATAGACGCCGCCGCCGAGCGCGCAATCCAATGCGTGACCGAACTCATGCGCGATCGTCATCGCCGACCGCGAGCGCAGATAGACGGTGCGCTCTTCGACGACGAACAATCCGGCCGGCGGCGCCGGCCAGCCGTCGACGTCGACGCCCATCCGCGCGAGCGCCGGCGAGGCTGCGTCGTAGCGTTCGCCCGGCGCGAGCGTCACGACCCGCACGCGGCGGGCCGCGGCATACCGCAGCGTGCCCGGCCCGAAGCGCGTCAGGGTGGCGACGACCGCAGGCTCCTCGGCGGCGTCGCCCCGCTGCAGTAGGCGTTCGACGTAGAGAGCGGCGCGCGTATCCATAACCGTTCAAGCATAGGCGCTCTCCATTGACTGGCGATGGCGCGGGTATGGCCGGATGATGAATGGAACCAAGCGAGGCGATGCACCGTTGAGGGAGCACGATCTCGAACCCAGCCGGAGGCCGCTATCAAACAGATCCTCGCCACCACGATCCTCGCGCTCGCCGTGGCGGGCGGCGCCGGCGCCGCGACCGGTCCGGTCACCGACAGTTCCGTCGGCATCAACAACCGGTCGATCGATGGATGGGTCAACGTGACCGCCTACGCCGGGACGGCGCGCGTCCTGACGTTCTGCGTCGGACCCGGCAAGATCAAACAGGAGGGCGTCGCGCTTCACGCGGTCACGCGCGTCGTCGTCGAGATCGCACGCGGGTCGGATTGTTCCGCGCGCGCGAACGCCGTCGTCCGCGAGC
The DNA here is from genome assembly GCA_025451135.1 of Vulcanimicrobiia bacterium. GTDB lineage: Bacteria > Vulcanimicrobiota > Vulcanimicrobiia > Vulcanimicrobiales > Vulcanimicrobiaceae > JALYSX01. The sequence continues at coordinate 11,308 of JANWKW010000103.1, forward strand.
TTCCCGTACATATGGTCACGCCGACCCGCGCCCTTGCCCTCGGCTTCGTGAACGGCGAGCGCGGCGCTTATACGGTGATCGACCGCCTCTAACGAGCGTCGCGCGCGCTACTTCGAGAACGTGAAGCCGGGCCGGTTGCCGTGAGGCGGCGGTACGACCCGGATCGTCACGCTCGCGCGCCGTCCGCCGGCGCGCGCTTCGATCGCCCACGTACCGAGCTGCAGCGGCCAGAACGCGTGACCTTGCGCGTCGAGCGGCAGCGCCCGTCCGCCGACGCGCCAGGCGACGGGACCGCGCGCGATCGCGCGCAGTTCGATGCGCTCGCTCGCGCGCGCGACGGCGGTCGCGGCCGGCACGAAGGCGAACGTATCGCCATCGCGCGGTGCGAGGATGCGCAGCGCGCCGGTCGACGCGTCCTGTTGCGCGAGCCACGCGTCGTACTCGCTCCCGAGCCCGGCCGGCGGCCGGCTCCATAGCGCTAGATCCTTGGGACGCAGCCATTCGACCACGACCGCCGGACAGCGCGCGTCGGGTTTGCGGCCGGTGGTCGCGCAGATCGGACGACGCACGTAGCCGGCCGGCGCGGGGAAGGGCGCCGGGTCGCGGGCTTCGTGCAGGTGCAGCATGATGCGGTTCCAGAGCGGCCCGGCACCGGTGACGCCCGAGACGTCGCGCATCGCCGATCCGTCGAAGTTGCCGACCCAGACGCCGACCGTGTAGTCGCGCGAAAAGCCGACCGTCCAGGTGTCGCGGAAGTCCGACGACGTGCCGGTCTTCACCGCCGCCGGAAACGGCAGTTCCAAGATCGAGTGCAAGCCGAACGATTTGGTGCGCGCCTGCGGATCCGCGAGCATATCTGCGATCAGCTGCCAGGTGGATGGATCGCCGACGGGTGCGGCGGCCGCCGGCGGTTCGCCGGCCTGCATCCGCAACGGGACGGCCGCGCCGGCGCGCGCCGCGGTCGCGTACGCGTGGGTCAACTCCCAGAGCGAGACCTCGCCCGAGCCGAGCGTCAGGCCGAGACCGTAGTACGACGCCGGCTTGTCGAGATGGGCGAAGCCGAGCGCGTGCAGGCGATCGAGCAGCGGATCCACGCCGAGCGACGACAGCACGCCGACGGCCGGCACGTTGAGCGAGTTCGCCAGCGCGTAGCGCACCCGCACCGGCCCGGAGAAGCGGGTGGAGTAATCGGCGGGTTGATAGAGCTTACCGCCCGGGATCGCATAGGTCGCGGGGACGTCGGCGAGGATGGTGTTGGGCGCGATGGTGCCGCGCTCGAGCGCGAGTTCGTAGGTGAACGGCTTGAGCGACGATCCGGGCTGCCGCAGGGCCTGGACGCCGTCGTTGCGCCCGAGCGCGTCGTCGGCGAAGTAGTCGGGCGAACCGACGTAGGCGAGCACGTCGCCGGTCACGTTGTCGATCACCAGTGCGGCCGCGTCCGTCACGTGACGATCGGCGAGGGCCCGCACCACCTGGGCCGTCTGGGCCTGGACGAAGCGCTGCAGCGACGCGTCGATGGTCGTGCGCACGACGGTCGCGCCGGGCGCGACCCGCGGATAGAGGTAGAACAGGGCGTGCTGCGCGGCGAGCAGTCCGCCGTCTGGCGGAAGCACGTGCAACTGCTCGGCGGCCGCCGTGCGCGCTTGGGCGGGCGAGATCGCTCCGGTCGCGGCCATCCGCGCCAAGATGTAGCGCTGGCGCGCGCGCAGATCGTCCCAGTGCGCGTACGGCGAGAGCCGTGCCGGGTCGTTCGGGATGGCCGCCAGCAGAGCGGCCTGGGCGAGGTCGAGTTCGCCCGCGCCGACGCCGAAGTACGTGCGGGCGGCGGCGTCGACCCCGTAGCGATTGCCGCCCATCGGTACCCGGTTGACGTAGGCTTCGAGCAGCGCGTCGGGCGACGACCGGATCGCGAGCCGTTCGGCGCCGCCGATCTGGGCGAGCTTGCCGCGCAGACCGGCAGGCTGGTCCCACAGGCTGCGGGCGACCTGCATCGCGATGGTCGAACCCCCGCTGCGCGCCCGGCCGTAGACGACATATTCGCGCGCGGCTCGCGCGAGCGCGAGCGCGTCGACGGCGCCGTGGGCGCGGAAGCGCGCGACCTCGCCGGCGACGATGGCACGGACGAAGGCCGGCGCGACCGCCTCGAGCGGAACCCAGGCGGCGTGATCGGAGTCCGAGGCCAGCACCGTCCCGAGCGGAGCGCCGCTGCGGTCGGTGAAGGCGACGGCGCCGCGCCCGTGCGGCAATCTCGAGGCGTCGACGCCGGCCCAATCGGCC
>JANWKW010000104.1 GCA_025451135.1 Vulcanimicrobiia bacterium
AGCTTGAAGCGCGGCGCCCAGCCGGTCGCGGCCCGCAGTTTCTCCGAGGAGCCGTACGCGACCGGCGTGTCGGACGGCCGCATCCGCTCCGGATCCTCGCGGACCTCGACCGGGACGCGGGCGGCGGCGATCAGCTTGCCCAGCATCTCGCGCATCGAGATCGCGGTGCCGCTCGAGACGTTGTAGATCTCGCCGCGCGCGCCGCCGCGGGCGAGCGCGATATAGGCGGCGACCACGTCGCGGACGTCGAGGAAGTCGCGTTTGGCCTCGAGATTGCCGACCATCAGCACCGACGAGCCGCCGTCGGCGATGCGCGCCAGCTGCCCGGCGAACGACGCGATCGCGAAGCGCTCGCTCTGGCCCGGACCGATGTGGTTGAACGCCCGCGCGATCACGACGTCGAGATCGAAACTGCGCGCTTCGCCGAGCAGGATCGCCTCGGCCGCCGCCTTGCTCGCGGAGTACGGATTCTCGGGACGCGCGGCATAGGATTCGAGCAGCGGGTACTCGTGCGGCTCGCGCCGTCCGTAGACGTCGGCGGAACTGGCGAACACGAGCCGCGGCGCCGCGCCGCCGTCGTCGCGATAGGAGCGCACCGCGCGCGTCAGCCGGGCCGTCCCCAGCGCGTTGACGTCGTAGACGCCGAGCGGATCGGCGAGCGCGTCGGGCACCGCCGCGATCGCGGCCAGATGGAACACCACGTCGGGGCGCGCGATGTCGAGCGCGGCGCGCAGCGTCTGCTCGTCGCGCAGGTCGACCGGCAGGAAGCCCTCGCTCTCGTGCGAGGCGCCGGCCGGCACGACGTCCCAGCCGGCGGCCGCCAGCGCCGCGCACAGGTGACGTCCGACGAAGCCGCTCGCCCCGGTCACGAGCGCGCGCATGCGGCTACCCCACGCGCTTCGCGAGCGCGTCGAGATCACACTTCACCATCGTCTCCACGAGCTGCTCGAACGAGACCTCCGGGGTCCAGCCGAGGACGCGCTTGGCCTTGGCCGGATCGCCGATCAGCAGATCGACCTCGGCCGGACGCACGAACGCCGGATCGATCTGGACGTACGGCTCGAACGAGCCGAGCCCGGCCGATTCGAACGCGATCCGCACGAAGTCCTTGACGGTGTGCGTGCGTCCGGTCGCGATCACGAAATCGTCCGGCGTCTCCTGCTGCAGCATCAGCCACATCGCGCGCACGTAATCGCCCGCGAAGCCCCAATCGCGTTTCGCGTCGAGGTTGCCGAGCCGCAGTTCCTTGGCCAGCCCGAGCTTGATCCGCGCGACGCCGTCGGTGATCTTGCGCGTCACGAACTCCTTGCCTCGACGGCTCGATTCATGGTTAAAAAGTATTCCGCTCACCGCGAACATGTCGTACGACTCGCGATAATTCACCGTGATCCAATGACCGTAGAGCTTCGCGACGCCGTACGGACTGCGCGGATAGAACGGCGTGTCTTCGTCCTGCGGAACGGCTTGGACCTTGCCGAACATCTCGGAGGACGACGCCTGATAGAACTTGATCGACGGATCGACGGCGCGGACCGCTTCGAGGATGCGCGTCACGCCGAGCGCGGTGAACTCGCCGGTGAGCACCGGCTGCGTCCACGATGTCGGGACGAACGATTGCGCCGCGAGGTTGTAGACCTCGTCGGGGCGGAGCGCGTCGACGATCTTCGTCATCGAGGTCTGGTCGAGCAGATCGCCCGAGACGAACTCGATGTCGTTGACCAGATGCTGGATGCGTTCGTGCACGTCGGTGGACGTGCGCCGCGTCATGCCGACGACGCGGTAGCCCTTTTCGAGCAGCAGTTCGGCCAGGTACGAGCCGTCTTGTCCGGTGATGCCGGTGATGAGCGCGGTCTTCTTCAAAGCGTTCCTATTCCCGGGAGGATCAGTTCAAGATCTGGATGGAGTCGCCCTTATCGTCGAAGATGAAGCGCGTCTCGAAGAGTTCGGCGCCCTCGGCGCCGACGACTTTGGATTGGATCGTCAGGCGGTGCATCAGCCTGCCTTCGTGACGGATCACGCCGGAGTAGAAGTACTGCACCAGCGGCGTGACCGAGCCGGTCAGCGGCGCGAGCCGCCGGCGTTCCACCAGCAGCTTGAGCAGCAGCGTCTGCAGATGTTGCGGCAGCAAACGGCTGGCGTCGTCCGGCGTCATGCGCACGGTGACCAGCTCTTCCTGCGCCTTGTTGGTGTCCTCTTGGACCGGCTTGTCGGTGGTGTAGCGGATGACCGCGTCCCAATCGTCCGCCGAGATGCCGGTGAACTTCATGCCGTAGCGCCAGACCGATTTGCCCTGATGGCTGACGGTGTCTTGCCAGACGGCCTTGGCCCGGATGCGCACCACGCGCGTGTCGACGGTCGCGCGCACCTCGAACTCGTTCTTGCCGACCGGCTCCTGGGTGAGCACGCACAGACCGCCGCCGCTGATGTCCAGCCCGATCGCGGGCTTCTGCGTGAGGCCCCCGTCGATCGAGACGGTCGCCCGGTAGGGCTTCCGCTTGCGAGGATACTTGCGGCGGTTCGCATCTTTCCCCGTGAACCACGCGAGGAGATCCCCCATCATAGCGTGGCGGCCTCCACCGCTGCTTCTGCCGCGGCGCGGCTGATGCAGCGCCGGTAGCCGCTCATTTCGGTGACGACCGAGGCGTGCCCCTTGATGAAGAGATACTGGCCGTCGTACTCCTGATCGTCGCGGACGCTCGCCCAGAATCCGGGCAGCACCTCGGCGCGCGTGTCGGAGACGGTCCCGCTGCGAACGTATTTCGGGAAGACGTCGGGCACGTAGCGCATCGCCGTCACGTGGCCGGCCGCGTCGACGGTGAAGGCGCCGTCGCCGTGGTCGGCGTCCCGGCGCAGCGAGAGGAAGCGCACCGTGCCGGCGTCGGCGGCGTACTCGTACTCGGCGGTGTGCCGGCCGTCGAACGGCACGGCGAAACCGCCGCCGGCCTGGCCCGCCAGGAGTTGGCGCTCCAGATCGCGCTTCTTGGCGTCGCTCTGCTCGGCGCCGTCGGCCAGGTAACGCAGGACTCGGACCTTGACCAGGTCGGGGCCGTCGGCGGCCGCCTCGATCACGACGTCGGCGCGGCGATGGAGCGGACCGCCGTCCATCGTGGTGGTCTGATGGATCCGGTAGACGATCGCGCCCGCGCGATCGCGTTCGGCGACGGCGGCCGCATGCGCGACGATCGCGGGTACCATCAGGCGCGGGCCTTCGCGCGTTCGGCCAGCGTCACCGCGACGAACGCCGCGACCTCGCTCGGCAAGGTGCCGCGCCCGAAGCCGGCGTCGTAGCCGAGCTCGCCGGCCAGCAGGTTGGTCACGCGCGGGCCGCCGCAGCACAGCACGACCTGGTCGCGCAGGCCCTCGGCCTCGAGCAGCTCCGCGAGCGCGGTGAAGTTCTTGATGTCGCTGCCCTTCTGCGTGACCACCTGCGAGGCGAGCAGCGCGTCGATCCTCTTCTCCTTGGCGAAGCGCACCAGGTCTTCGACCGCGACCTGACTGCCGAGGTTGTAGGTCTCGAACGTCTGATAGCGCTCCAGCCCGTAGTCGCCCTTGTAGCCCTTCATGTTGAGGATCGCGTCGATGCCGACGGTGTGCGCGTCGGTGCCGATGCAGGCGCCCGCCACCCGCACGGTGCGGCCGATCCGCTCGCGCACGAACGCGTCCACCTCTTCCATGGACATCGCGTGCTCCTTGGCCGAGGGGGCCTTGATCGATGCGACGTCGATGCCCTGCGGCGTGGCCGCATAGGCGACGAAGAACGAGAAGCCGTTGGCGATGCGCCGGCCTTCGACCACCTGCACGTCGGCGAAGCCCATCTTGACGATCAGCTGACGGGCGGCTTCGTCGGCCGCCTCGCTCCATTCGATCGGCAAGGTGAACGAGAGCTGCATCTTGCCGTCGTCGAGCGTGTCGCCGTAGGGCTTGACGATCGTGCTCATCGGGCGGCTCCGGCGGTCAGGCCGAGCTCGCGCGCGAGCGCCTCTTCGAAGGGGTTCCAATAGCCGGGCTCGCGCGCGAACACGCCGTCGAAACCGCGGCCGCCTTCGGGCGGGCGCGAGACGTCGGCGAAGAACTTCTTCTCGATGGCGGCCATCAGGCCGGTCTCGCCGACCCGCTCGAGCAGCGCCTCGCAGTCCGCCAGCACGTCGTGCGCGCGCCGTTCGATCCGGCCGCCCGGCTTGATCTCGATCTCGTCGCCGAAGTGACGCGCGGTGTTCATGATGTAGCGCGCGTTCTCGATCGCGAGCGCGCGGTCTCCGAGGAACGGGGTGTGGATGGCCTCGGTCAGCATCCCGCACAGATGGATGGACTGATGCGTCATCACCGACGTGAGGTTGAACATCGCATCGATCAGATGGCCCTTGAAGATGTCGCCGGTCATGTGCTTGGTCGGCGGCATGTACTTCAGCGGCGCGTCCGGGAAGATCTGGCGCGCGAGCTGCGCCTGCGCGACCTGGTAGAGGAAGCCGTCCTCGAGGGCCGGATCGATCTCGTAGGCGTCGCCCAGGCCGATCTGGCGATCCGGCATGCCGGCGCGGTGCGCGAACTCCTCGTTGATGAACTGCGAGGCCAGCACGGCCGGCGCCTGTTCGACCGCGTCGGCCGTCGTCAGGTAATTGTCCTCGCCGGTGTTGATGATGATGCCCGAGTAGGCGTTGAGCATGCGGCTGAAGTGCTGGTCGACGAACGTGCGCTTCATGTTGATGTCGCGGAACAGGATCCCGTACATCGAATCGTTGAGCAGCATGTCGAGCCGTTCGATCGCGGCCATCGAAGCGATCTCGGGCATGCACAGACCGCTCGCGTAGTTCGTCAGCATGACGTAGCGGCCGAGACGTTCCGACGTCTCGTCGAGCGCGTCGCGGATGATCTTGAAGTTGGCCTGGGTCGCGTAGGTCCCGCCGAAGCCCTCCGTGGTCGGGCCGAACGGAACGAAATCGAGCAGCGACTGTCCGGTCGAGCGAATGACGGCAATGATTTGCGCGCCGGCTTCGACGGCGGCGACCGCGGCGGTGCGATCCTCATAGATGTTGCCGCTCGCAACGATGAGGTAGAGCAGCGGCGGCGGCAATTGCGGCAGGCGCGCGAGGCGTTCTTCCCGCTCGGCGCGACGCGCGCGAATGCGCGCGAGCGACGCC
>JANWKW010000105.1 GCA_025451135.1 Vulcanimicrobiia bacterium
GATGCTGGTCGCGCCGTCGACCCCGCGCGACCGGGCCGAGCGGCTCGCCGCGGCATCGACCGGATTCGTCTACGTCGTGTCGCGGCTGGGCGTCACCGGCGCGGGCAGCGAGCCGGACTTCTCGCCGGTGCGGACGCAGCTCGCCATGTTGCGCGAGGTCACGGATATGCCGCTCGCGGTCGGATTCGGCATCAGCCGGGCCGAACACGTCGCCCAGATCGCACCCTTCGCGGACGGCATCATCGTCGGCAGCGCGATCATCGACGCCTACGCCGGTACGGCGGGAGAAGCGGCCGCCCGCAACGTAGAGGCCTTCGTTCGATCTCTGTCGCTTTCGTAGTCGTATAGGCAGGTGTGGGTTGCTTCGAACCGCGTTTCTACACGGCGCTAGTGCCATAGCCCTGAGCGCGGTCGCGCCGGTCCCGCGCCCCTCCCCGAGCGCGCTCCCGCCCGGCGATCCGCTCGACCTCTGCGAAGGCAATCCGGCGATCCCGTACGATCGTCCGGTCGGGCTGACGATGCGCGTGCTCGACGGCCCCGACTTCGACCTGATGAAGTACCGCGGCTACGTCGTTTGGATCAATATCTTCGCGACGTGGTGCCCTCCGTGCAATCAAGAGCAGCCCGGGGTCGTCTCCTTAGCGCAAAAATACTACGACCGCGGCCTGCGCGTCATCGGACTCGACTACCGCGAGTCGGATGACACCGTCCGCGCCTATCGCAAGAAGTACGGCATGCAGTTCCCGATCATGATGGACTCGCGGGGATCGTTCTCGCGGGCGCTGCAGCAAGGCTCGGCCGACAGCGAGTTGGCGTTCCCGGCGCATCTGATGTTCACGCCTTGGGGCTATCTCTATTGCTATCGCCTCGGATCGATGGGCGAGCGCGAACTCGTCCATAAGCTCGACGCGCTGATGACCACGCTCCCGTCGCCTCCGCCGCCCGGCCCGATCGCCACGCAGACGCCTTGGCCGACGCCGACCGCGTCGCCGACGCCCGGAGGGCATCGATGATCCGCGCGGCCTTTCTTCACGGTGCGAGCGCTATCGCCGCTGGGGCGCTCGTCCCGCGGCCGGAGAAGTCGCCGACGCCCGGGTTGCCGTACGACAAGACCATCGGCCTGAAGATGCGCGTGCTCGACGGACCGGACTTCGATCTGGTCGAGTATCGCGGTTACGTGGTCTGGATCAACATCTTCGCGACGTGGTGTCCGCCGTGCAACGCCGAGCAGCGCGACGTCGTGGCGTTGGCCGAGCGCTACTACGAGCGCGGCCTGCGCGTGATCGGCATGGACGCCGAGGAGAGTGACGACCGCGTCCGCGACTACCGCAAGAAATACGGCATCCGCTATCCGATCACCATGGACGAAGACGGCTGGTTCTCCCGCGCGCTCCAAGTCGGATCGCAGCGCGACAAGGACGTGTTCTTCCCCGGCCATCTGCTCTTCACGCCGCAGGGATATCTCTCGTACTTCAGCACCGGCGAGATCGATATGGACAACATCACCAGCCGCATCGAAGGATTGCTGAGCCTCGTCGCCCCGTCGCCTTCACCCGGGCCGGTCCCGACGCGAACGCCCGGGCCCGCGCCCACGCCCACGCCGCACGCCGGCTAGGCGAAGAAGAAGAGCAAGGTCGCCGCGACGACCGCGGCGGCGTACCAGCGCGTGGTCGCGAGCGCTCCGAGCGCGATCGCGACGACCGTTTTCCAATCGCCGTTCGCGTGCTGCGCGATCGCCGCCGCGAACGCGATGCAGGCGCCGGCGCCGCCGGAGAACGATCGCGTGCCGAACCAACCGAGGGCGGCCGCGACCACGATCGCCCCGAGGGCGTGGAGCGGGAGCAACGGCACGCCGGCGCACAGTACGCCGGCGCACGCGGCCAGCGCCGCAGAGGTCGCGGCGAGCGCGTTCGGTCTCACGCGTACGACTTGCGCATCAGGACGGTGTCCCAGACCTCGCCGGTCTGGCGGGTGACATCGCGCTCGAAGCGGTCGACCTCGGTCCATCCGGTCTCGCGGTAGAACGCGATCGCCGGCGCGTTGTGCGGAAAGACCAGCAGGTGAAGAGCGGGCACGCGATGCTGGAGGGCCCACTCATCGAGCGCGTGCATCATCGCGCGGCCGACGCCGCGCCGGCGGTGCGTCTTGGCGATCAGCATCCCGATGGTCGGCCCGAACTCCGCGTGGTCGTAGACGCCGGTCGAGCCGACCACCCGGCCGTCGTCGACGGCGACGAAGCTGGGGTTGGCGTCGTTATCGACCCGCGATGCGAAACCGCGCCGTTTCTGCTCGCGGTCGTAGCCAGGCTCGGTCCCGATGTAGATGCGCTCGGCCGCGACCGCATCGAAGAGCTCGAGCAGCTGGTCGATATCGCCGGATGCGAGACGCCGGACGGGGATGTCCATCCGGCCCGGGTTCTTCGGCGCGGGGCGGCGACCCGCTAAGCCGTTTGTGGCAGGTCGCGGACCTCCGGCGGGGTAGAATGAGGGCGATATGAGCAGCACGATCGAGGCCCTGGCGCCCTTCAAAAACGAAGTCATCAAGTCGTTCGCCGACCCGGCCGACAAGGCCGCGATGGAGGCGGCGCTCGCGTCCGTCCGGGGCCGCCTCGGTGCGACCTACCCGGTCTTCGTCGACGGCAAGGCCGTCGAGACGGTCAAGCATATCGACTCGGTCAACCCGTCGGATCCGTCGCAGGTGATCGGGCGCGTGGGTGCTGCCAGCAAAGCGCAGGCCGAAGAGGCGATCGCCGTCGCCAACCGCGCCTTCGAGAGCTGGAAGCGGGTCGCTCCGGCCGAGCGCGCCGCCTATCTGTTCAAGGCCGCGGACCTGATCCGCGCGCGCCGTTTCGAATGGGACGCGCTGCTCGTCTTCGAGGTCGGCAAGAGCTGGGTCGAAGCCGATGCGGATATCGCCGAGTTGATCGACTTCCTGGACTTCTACGCGCACGAGATGCTGCGTCTGGCCAAGGAACAGCCGATCGTCCCGGTCGCCGGCGAGAAGAACGAGTTCGTCTACATCCCGCTCGGCGTCGGCGCGGTGATCCCGCCGTGGAACTTCGCGGGCGCGATCATGGGCGGCATGGCCTCGGCCGCCATCGTGACCGGCAACACGGTGGTGCTCAAACCGTCGAGCGACTCGGCCGTCATCGCGGCCTGGTTCGTCGACCTGATGCATGAGGTGGGCTTGCCCCCGGGCGTGCTCAACTTCATCCCCGGCTCGGGCGCCGAGATCGGCGACGCGATCGTCGGGCATCCGCACGTCCGGTTCATCTCGTTCACCGGTAGCAAAGAGGTCGGTCTCCACATCAACGCGCTGGCGGCGCAGACGGCGCCCGGCCAGAAGTGGATCAAGCGCGTCGTCGCCGAGATGGGCGGCAAGGATTCGATCGTGGTCGCAGCCGACGCGGACATCGACGCGGCCGTCGAAGGCGTCGCGATCTCGGCGTTCGGCTTCCAAGGCCAGAAGTGCTCGGCCTGTTCGCGCGCCATCGTGGACGCCTCCATCTACGACGAGTTCGTCGAGAAGCTCAAAGCACGCGTGGCGAAGATGACCGTCGGCGACCCGACCGATCAAGCCAACTACATGGGCCCAGTCGTCAACGAGAAGGCCTTGAAGTCGATCTCCGCCTACATCGAGGTCGGCAAGTCCGAGGGCCGGCTGGTCGCGGGCGGCAATCGCGTCGGCGAGAAGGGCTACTTCCTCGAGCCGACCGTGATCGTCGATGTCGCGCCCGACGCGCGCATCTCGCAGGAAGAGATCTTCGGCCCCGTGCTGGCCGTCATCAAGGCGAACGGCTTCGACCACGCGATCGAGATCTTCAACAACACCGAGTTCGGCCTGACCGGTTCGCTCTACACGACCGACGAGAAGAAGATCGAGCAGGCCCGCGTCGACATGTTCTGCGGCAACCTGTATTTCAACCGCAAGTCGACCGGCGCGTACGTCGGCGGCCATCCTTTCGGCGGATTCAATATGTCCGGCACCGACAGCAAAGCCGGCGGCCACGACTACCTGCTCTTGTTCATGCAAGGCAAGACCATCTCGCGTAAGATCGGCTAGAACGAGAGAGGGCAGTATCCGTTCAGAAAGGATACTTCCCCGGATGGCGTTGCCTCATCCAGTAGTATTCCTCGCCCAGGAACGGGCGGAGGATGAGCGCCGCGACCAGCGGCCCGAGGATGACGGCCAAGAAGAACATCGTGCGGCACCTCCGCGAGCATCATCGCTCACGTCGGTGCCACACGGTTGGCATAGATGCTACCCCTCGCCGGTGAGGACCTCGTACTTGTTGCCGTCGGCGTCTTCGAAGAAGACGGCGTAATAGTCGTCCCCGTACTCGGGGTTGAGGCCGGGGCCTTCGATCGCCCGGCCGCCGTTCGCGCCGACGAGGGCGCCGACTCGGTCGACCGCCGCCCGGTCGGCCACGTGCCAGGCCATCCGCATCGTGCCGCCCGCCTGGCTGTCGAGGATCAGCCCGAACCGGGGCCGGCCGCCGCCGGCCGTTTCGTAGCCGACGAAGTCCTCGCCGGCGTAGCGACATCGATAGCCGACCTCGGGCGCGATCGCGTCGATCAGGGTCTTGGCCGCAGCCAGGTCGCGGACGTGGACGTCGATATGGTGCATGCTGGTCTCCGTGCTTAGACGATCGAGCGGAATGGGAGGATGTGGCCGACGTCGATGCCGTCGATCCCGGCGGGGCCGCCGGCGCGGTTCCGCAAGCGGATATCGATCAGGTCGGGGATGAGCGGGATGGTGGGACGAGGGTTCATGGCTGGTACTCCTTTAGTAACCACGTATATTGTATTGCCGGTGTAGTACCTTGTCAACCCGTTTTGGTGGTGATATACTGACGGAGACATGCCCACCCCATTGACCCCGATCTCCCCCGAGCTGCGCCGGGTGCTCGAGCTGGTCAACACCCTCGATTTCGATCCTCCCGCCGATCGCCTCGGCACCCTCGAGGAAGCCCGCAACTGGCTCGCGCAGAGCGGCCTGCCCGGGGACCTCAAGTCCGAAGGGGAGCGCGAGCGTTTGGTCGCCCTGCGTCAGGCGATCCGCCCAATGCTCGAGGCCAATGCCGGCCACGGGGATCCGGTCCAAGCGTGGGCCGGCCTGGAACCTTTTGCCGCCTCGAGCCCGTTATACGTACGTCCGGGTGTGGACCCGTCGCTCTCGCCCGCGGGCTCCGGCCTGCCGGCGACGATCGCGACCGTCCTAGCGACCGTCTACGACGCGGCCCGGGCCGGCACGTGGCGGCGCCTCAAGCTCTGCCGCGAATCCACCTGTGCCTGGGCGTTCTACGACGAGAGCAAGAACGGATCCGGGACGTGGTGCAGTATGCGCGTCTGCGGAAATCGCAACAAAGCGCGACGTCGTCGCGAGCGCTCCCGACCTACGTCGTAAGCCCCGTCCTACCTATATCTGAAGCCGTTCCCGACCTATCTCTGAGCGCGAAAAAATACTTTTATATTGTGCTTGACAGGGGTACAGGCCCGCGATATACTGCTCGTCGTGGCTCAAGCGCCCCGTGCGCCGGTTCCGTCGAAAGATCGGAACGGACAAGGCACGAGGCCGGCTAGAGTTCGCTCCTTGAAAACTGAACCGTGCAGTAGCGCACAAGTCTGTGGGTCTCTCGAGATGGCCGATACACCGTTCCACCGGTGTCGGTCGCAAGTCTCGTAGAGAACGTACATTTCTTGGCTAGTATTCGCGTCGCAATAGGCGGCGTGAGTGCGGATCACTTTCGCAAGTGATCATTAAATAGTCAGCGATTATATAGGGCCATTTCAGGCTCCATAAAATTTTTATGGAGAGTTTGATCCTGGCTCAGGACTAACGCTGGCGGCGTGCCTAACACATGCAAGTCGAACGAGGGTAGCAATACCCTAGTGGCAGACGGGTGAGTAACACGTGGTCAACCTACCTCTATGTGGGGGATAACTAGCCGAAAGGTTAGCTAATACCGCATACGATCGTCGAGCGGCATCGCTTGACGATGAAAGGAGCAATCCGCAAGGTGACGGGACCGCGTCCCATTAGCTAGTTGGTGAGGTAATGGCCCACCAAGGCTCCGATGGGTAGCTGGTTTGAGAGAGCGACCAGCCACACTGGGACTGAGACACGGCC
>JANWKW010000106.1 GCA_025451135.1 Vulcanimicrobiia bacterium
ATCGTGCTCGGCATCCTGGTCTCGTACACGCTCTCGGGCGTCTACGGCGTCGGCATCGCCGTCATGGCGATGCTCTCGATGGCCGGCATCGTGGTCGCGATCGATTCGTTCGGTCCGATCACCGACAACGCCGGCGGCATCGCCGAAATGGCCGAGATGCCGGAAGACGTGCGCAACGTCACCGATCCGCTCGACGCGGTCGGCAACACCACCAAGGCCGTCACCAAGGGCTACGCCATCGGCTCGGCGGCGCTGGCCGCGGTCGTGCTATTCGCGTCGTTCATCCAAGAGCTGACCAACCACTGCGTCGACTCGCACGCGCTCTGCGCGACCACGCCGGTCTCGTTCGGCATCGGCGATCCGTACGTGCTCGCCGGCCTCTTCATCGGCGGCCTGCTCCCCTACGTGTTCGCATCGCTCTCGATGGAAGCGGTCGGACGTGCGGGCGGCCTGGTCGTCGAAGAGGTCCGTCGTCAGTTCCGCGAGATCCCGGGCATCATGGCCGGGACCGCGAAGCCGGACTACGGCACGACCGTCGACATCGTCACCGCGGCCGCGCTCAAAGAGATGATCGTCCCGGCGCTCATCCCGGTGCTGGTGCCGGTGATCGTCGTGCTGCTCACCGTGTGGAACGTCTTCAAAGGCAACACCGGCGCGCAGATGATGGGCGGCATCCTGGTCGGCTCGATCGTCACCGGACTCTTCGTCGCCATCTCGATGACGACGGGCGGCGGCGCGTGGGATAACGCCAAGAAGTACATCGAAGACGGCAACTTCGGCGGCAAGGGTTCGGTCGCGCACGCGGCCGCCGTCACCGGCGACACCGTCGGCGACCCGTACAAAGACACGGCCGGCCCCGCGATCAATCCGATGATCAAGGTGCTCAACATCGTCGCGCTCTTGCTGGTGGGCTTCCTCGTCCACTAGCAAGCGCTGCGCGAAGAACAGAAGAGCGCTCGCTTCGGCGGGCGCTCTTCTGTTTTGCACGAACGATTCGCGGGCAGAATGCGTTGAAGAGGTAGCATGATACAACGACTCTCCGCCATCCTTCTCGCCGGCGTCCTGACGCTCGGCTTCGCGCTGCCGGCGGCGGCGTATACGCAAGAGCAGCAGCAAGAGCTCCAGATCGGTCAACAAGAGTACGCCCAGCTCCAACAGCAGGGCAAGATCGTGACGCAGTCGCCCTACTATGCGATTCTCAACCCGATCGCCAAGCGTATCGCGGCGGTCGCCGATCCGAAATACTTCACGCCCTTCCACTTCATCCTCGTGCAGGACAGCCAGCCGAACGCATTCGCCGTTCCGGGCGGCAACGTGTACGTCACCACCTCGATGATGACGTTCGCGAGGAACCAGGAAGAGCTCGCCAACGTGCTCTGCCACGAGACCTCGCACGACATCCACCACGACGTCATGAACCTGCAACCCAAGATGCAGACCATCGGCATCATCGGCGGCATCCTGAGCGCGCTCACGCACAACAGCGGGCTGGCCCAACTCGCGATCAACGTCGGCGCTACCGCCGAAGCGGGGCAGTTCTCGCGGCAGGTGGAGAGCGCAGCCGACCACACCGGCGCTTACACCTGCGCCGCCGCCGGCTACGACCCGTGGGGTGCCGTCTGGCTCTTCAAGCGGTTCCTCGCCTCGGGCAACAGCGGCACGTTCGAAGCCCTCTCCGATCATCCGCGCGACGACCACCGCATCAGCGATCTCGAGACGCTCTACCGGAGCGACCCGGCGACGTTCGGCCGCTTCTCGTCCAACGAGGCGACCGCGCACCGGCTCTAGCGCGCACCCACACGAGCCCGCCCACGAGCGGCGGGCTCGTGTCAGAAACTCGGCACGAAGGGGCGGGCGTCGTGCGAGGGGTATCTCGCGGGATGCAGATCTCCGCTTCTAAGGCGCTGCGGGTTATCGCCGTTGCCGCCCTTCTCTCCGTCCCGTTCCTGAGCGCGAACGTGCGCGCCGCCGCGACCGCCGTCGTCAGCGGCATCAACGTCGCCAATCTGGACACCACGTGCAAGCCGTGCGACGACTTCTACCAGTTCGCCAACGGCGGTTGGAAGACGGCGCACCCGCTGCCGGCGGCCTATCCGTCGTACGGCGCGTTCACCGTGCTCGCGTTGCACAACCGGGACGTGCTCCACGGCATCCTCGACAAGGCCGCAGCTTCAAAGGCCAAGGCGGGAAGCAACGACCAGAAGATCGGCGACTTCTACGCCTCGTGCATGGACGAAGCCGCCATCGAGAAGGCCGGCACGACGCCGATCGGACCGGCCCTCGCGCTGGCCTCGGCGGCGCCCGCGGAGAATCTGCCGACCACGCTCGCCCAACTGCAAACGGCCGGTTCGGGCGGCTTCTTCGGTTTCGGCGCCGGACCCGACGCCAAGAACTCGCGCATGAACATCGCCAACGTCGGCGGCGGCGGACTGGGTCTGCCCAACAAGGACTACTACCTCAAGACGGACCCTGCCAGCGTCGCGCTGCGTCAGCAGTACGTCGCGCACGTCACCACCATGTTCACGCTGCTCGGCGAGACGCCGGATGCGGCCGCGGCCGACGCCGCCACCGTGCTCGCGTTCGAGACCGATCTCGCGAAGGTCTCGCTTTCCGCCGCCGACCGTCGCGATCCGCAGAAGACCTACCATCCGATGAACGCCGCGCAGCTGCAGGCGCTCACCCCCAACTTCGATTGGGCGACCTACTTCAAGGCCAGCGGCGTTCCGACGCCGGCGGCGTTCAACGTCAGCGCGCCCGACTACATGACGGCGTTCTCGGCGGATCTGAAGACCTGGACGCCCGCCCAGATCCAGACCTACCTGAAGTGGCGCGTGGTGCACGGCGCGGCGACGGCCCTTCCGAAAGCGTTCGTCGACGCGAACTGGGACTTCTTCGCGCACACCCTGCAAGGGTCGAAGGCCCAGCTTCCGCGCTGGCAGCGCTGCGTCGCCGCGACCGACGGCAGCCTGGGCGAAGTGCTCGGACAGGTCTACGTCGCGCAGACGTTCCCGCCGGCCGCCAAAGCCCGGGCGCTCGATATGGTCAAGACCATCAAGGCGACCCTGCGCGACGATCTCTCGCATCTCGATTGGATGAGCGAAGCGACGCGCCAAAAAGCGGTCAAGAAGCTCGATGCGTTCATGCTCAAGATCGGCTATACCGACAAGTGGCAGGACTACACCAAGTACCACGTCACGCGCGCTTCCTACATGGCCAACCTGATCGCGAGCAGCCGCTACGAGCGGGCGCGCAACCTCGCGCAGATCGGCAAGCCGGTCGACCGGACCGAATGGGGCATGACCCCGCCGACGGTCAACGCGTACTACAGTCCGAGCGGGAACGAGATCGTGTTCCCGGCCGGTATCCTGCAGCCGCCGTTCTACTACGCCAACGCCGACCCGGCCGTCAACTTCGGCGCGATCGGTGCCGTGATCGGTCACGAATCGACCCACGGCTTCGACAACACCGGCCGCCAATACGACGCGATGGGCAACCTGACCGACTGGTGGACGCCCGAAGACTCGGCCAAGTTCGACGCCAAGGCCAAATGCATCATCGATCAGTTCGATGCCTCGGAAGTCGCGCCGGGCGTGCACGAGCAGGGCAAACTCGTGCAGGGCGAGGCGATCGCCGATCTCGGCGGCCTGACGATCGCCTATAAGGCGTTCGAGAAATGGCAGGCCAAGCATCCGCGCCAGACCCTCGACGGCTACACGCCCGAGCAGCGCTTCTTCATCGGGTTCGGCTCGGTCTGGGCGAGCAACGACACGGTCCAGTACCGCACGTTCTTGGCCAACACCAACGAACATCCGTGGGATCAGCTGCGCGTCAACAACACGGTGTCCAATATGCCGCAGTTCGCGCAGGCCTGGTTCTGCAAGATCGGCGACAAGATGGTCCGACCGGAAGCGGATCGCTGCCAGATCTGGTAGCGCGCACCGTCTTCATCGTCGTGCCGGCGTACGACGAAGAAGCGAACATCGGGGGCCTGCTCGAGAGCATCGAGCCGGCCCTCGCTCCTTTGCGGATCTCGTATCGCATCGTGGTCGTCGACGACGGCAGCACCGACGGCACCGCCACGGTGCTGGCCGCGAAGCGCGCGACCATCCCGCAACTTGAGGTCGTCACCCACGCGCCGAATCAGGGTCTGGGTTCGAGCATCCGCGACGGGCTGCTGCGGGCGGCATCCCAAGCCCGGCCCGACGACGTGGTCGTCTCGATGGACGCCGACGAGACGCACGCGCCCGCCCTGATCCCGGCGATGCTCGAACGGATCGACGCCGGAAGCGACGTCGTGGTCGCTTCGCGCTACCTGCCCGGCTCCCGAGTGGTGGGCCTTGCGAAGCACCGCGAATGGTTGAGCGTCGGGGCGTCGTGGCTCTTGCGCGGCGCCTTCCCGACGCCCGGCCTGCGCGACTATACCAGCGGCTATCGCGCCTATCGAGCGGGCGCGCTTCAACGCGCGATCGCGATCTACGGCGCCGGCCTGTTCGACCAGCACGGCTTCCAGTGCATGGTCGACATCGTCCTCAAGATGCGCCGCCTGCCGGTCGGCTTCGCGGAAGTCCCGCTGGTCCTGCGGTACGACCTCAAGAAGGGCGCGAGCAAGATGCGCGTCGTGCCGACCGTCGCCGCGACCTTACGGCTCCTCGTGCGACGGCGCTTCGAAGCCGGCCCGAGGGGCTGAGCGGGCTCCTTCCGGTTGACAAGTTAGGCGCCCCATAATATCTTAGTTAGGTATGCCTCACTTCAGCCGTGATCTGGCGCTCGCCGCTGTCGCGGCTCTCGCGCTGCCCGCCCCGGCCGACGCCATCCCGATCTTCGCCCACGAGTACGGGGTGACGTGTCAGAAGTGCCACAGCCAAGTGCCCCGGCTCAACGAGTTCGGCGCGCACTTCGCCGCCAACGGCTACCGCATCGCGGGCGTCACGCCGGGGCCGGCGGCGCCGGTCGCGGTGCGCTTCAATCTCGTCGCGTCGAGCGAGCGGCAGGGCGACGGCCCGGACGGCAACGGTCTGCCCAAGGCGATCGTCGACGAGATCGAACTCTTCACGGCCGGCACGATCGGCAGCCGGGCGAATTATTTCGTCGAGCAATACGTGGTCGACGGCGGGCAGCACGGACTGATCCGCGATGCCTGGGTGAACGAGCGCCTCACGCCATGGTCGGGAGTACCGGCGACTCTGCAGATCGGCTCGTTCACGCTCCCGCTCCCGGTCGATCCCGAGACGTTTCGCGATAGCGCCACCCACTACTCGGTCTTCGACCAGACCGTCGGCGACGATCCGTTCGCGTTCTTCGATCCGAAGGTCGGCGTGAAACTGAGCGTCGGCGATACGTTGCGCGGCATCAGCATCCAGCTCTTCGCCGGGCCAGGACACGATCGCCGGAGCGGGCTTCAGACCACCGGCACGGATCTTATGGGCTACGTCCAACACGTCGCCGGACCGTTCGCGCTCTCCGCCTATCGCTATCAAGGCACGCGTCCCGGCGGCGACGCGCTCGACCGGTTCGTCCGGACGGGCTTCGGCCTGGTCTACGCGCAGGCACGATGGACGAGCGAATCCGTCCTGCAGACCGGCTCGGACTCGAGCTGCGATCCCGGCGCCTGCGCGTCGAGCGGCGGGTTCACGCAGCTGCGTTACGCGATCGGCCCGCGGCTCTTCGCCGAGGCGCGCTACCAGGGCACCGACGATCCCACGAACGGCTTCACCCGCGACGGCGTCGTGCTGCTGGGCTACCGCCCGACGCACAACGCGCGGATCACCGTCGAAGACGCGATCGCGCACGCGCCGTCCGCCACCCACACCCTCAACGTCCAATACACGATCGCCTACTAGCATGCGTCCTATACTCCTGATCGCGGTCCTGCTCTCTTCGCTCGCAGCGACGACTCGCGCGATCGATACGACCGCCTCGCGCGCGACCTTCAGCGTGCAGCACATCTACGTGGAGCACGTCACCGGAACCGTGCCGGTGGCGAGCGGCGTGGTGACGCTGCCCGAAGGATCGGTCGTACCGATCGCCATCGTCGCGACCCTCGATCCGGCGCGCTTGCGGACGGGCGACGACGATCGCGACGGCGTGCTCCAGACGCCGGACTGGTTCGACACCAAGCGTTTCCCGGCATGGTCGTTCGCGAGCACCAGGATCGTGCCGGACGGCTCCGGCCGGTTCGGCGTCGACGGCATCCTGACGATCCACGGCGTCGGCGTTCCCGAGCATCTCGACGTCACGGTCGCAGGCGACGCGGCGCATCCGCGCTATCGTGCCGTCGCGCGCGTGGACCGTCACGCCTTCGGGATGACGGTGACGCGCCTCGATCCGGTGATCGGTTCGACCGTCGACGTGACCCTCGACATCGCGCTCAAGTGAGCGCGCCGGCGACCTAGATCTGTCCGGCAGCGTGCTCGAGGGCGCGGTACTTCCGGTAGATCTCGACGTACGAGATCACCACCGTCGAGATCGCGAATACGATCAGCCCGTCGCCCACCAAGGTCGCGGTGATGCCCTGCGGGACGAGCGCGCGGACCAGCGCACGGACGGCGAACGCGCCGAGCCAGAGCGCCAGCACCACCCACGACGCGTCGAGATACATCACGCCGGGCGTCTCGGTCGCGCGTACGCCGGTGTGCTTGCCCCGCAGGATGCCGAGCGGTGCGCCCAGCGCCAGCCCGACGATCACGGCCGCGCCGACCGTCCAGGCCGGCGCGGGGTTCGTCTGCTGCGCGCCCCAGATGGCCAGGGCGGTCATCGCGGTGAACAGGATCGGGGCGACCCACATCCGGGTCAGCGACATCTTCTGCGGCCGCGTATTGCGGTAGATCATCAGGACGGCGACCACGACGTAGACGGCGACTTGGGTGACGAGTTGACTGTTCACGATCCCCCCGGAACAACAGCGAAGACGGCGCCGCGATATGCGACGCCGTCTTCTTCCCTACGGGGCGAGGGCCGGCCCGCCGGGACGCCTATTTAGCGAAGGCGCAGGCGTGGGAGTAGTTGGTGTACTCCTTCTGGATCAGGTAGCTGTGACCGTTGAGGCTCACGGTCCCGCGGCTCGACGCGCACTCATCGCCGATCTCGCCGTACCGGTTGTTGTACCACGCGACGTTGTTGTCGGCCACGTACGGATCCGTGATCGTTTCGAACGTCTCGTGGGAGAGCGTCGACGACGTGGAGTCGATCAGGTTGCCGTTGGGACCTCCGCTGCCGACGTCGCAGCCCGAGACCGCCTGGTACGGTTCGACGCTGTAGAGCACTTTGCCGATATCCGAGTACGTCGCGTCGCCGTGATATGCACAGTACGTCCAGGTCGCCGTGTTCGAGGGCGAGTAGCAGCCGCCGGCCGACGTGCTGCACTGGTTGACGCCCTGAGCGAAGAACACGTTATAGATCGCCGTCGTGCCGCGGCCGTGCGAGAGCGCGACCGAGTGGACGATATTGAAGATATCCGCGTCGTGGAGCGTCCCCGAGGTGTTGTACGAGATCTGGGTGCTGCCGCCGAACGTGTAGCGCGCGTTCCCGGTCTGCCCGACGTATTGATCGATCAGATGGATCATCGTGCTGTTGGCCAGATTGGTCTGGAACGTCGAGGGCGTGCCCCAATAGCTTCCCGGCTGATTGACGTAGATGTCGTAGTAGAGCGTCGAGGGGACCGTCGGGCCGCCGTAGTTCGTGAGGTCCATCGGATGCCGTGTCGCATCCGGCACAACCGTACCCGGTTCGGTGACCGGATGGAGTTGCGTGAGCAGCGGCCGCCCCTCGAGCGGCATCGCGTAGGCGTGCGCGTCGGTGACGAGCTGTGCGACCGAGGCCGCGTTGCCTTGGTCGACCGGCGCGCCGTTGCCGGAGGCCGGAAGCGCGGTGGTCGTCGGGATGGTGCCTCCCGCGCCGCCGCAGCCGGCGATGAGGACGCCCACCAGGGCGGACGATGCGATCGCGGCGGCGATCCGAAGATGACGTTTCATCGAGTGTTCTCCCAGTAGAAAGCAGCGAGCAACTCGCCCCGCCGTTCGCACCGCGCCGGGTCCCACCTGTGACGGAACATCGCTATATGCGTTTCGCCACTAACGAGAGAACGGCGCCGCTTTTCAGCGACGCCGTCCTTCTCTCGACGTGACGAGTGGCGAGATTACTTGATCTCGACCTTCGCGCCGGCTTCTTCGAGCTTGGCCTTGATCGAGGCGGCTTCGTCTTTGCTGACGCCTTCCTTGATCGCCTTGGGAGCGCTCTCGACGAACGCTTTGGCTTCGGTCAAGCCGAGGCTGGTGACTTCGCGAACGGCCTTGATGACCTTGATCTTCTCCGCGCCGGCTTCCGCCAGGATCACGTCGAATTCGGTCTACTCGGCGGCCGGAGCCGCGGCGGCACCGCCGGCGGCGGCGACGGCGACCGGCGCCGCGGCCGAGACGCCGTACTTGTCTTCGAGCTGGTGGACGAGGTCCGCGAGTTCGAGGACGGTCAGTTTGTCGATCGATTCAATCAGTTCTGCAACTGCCATGATACGTTATGATCTCCCTTAGGATTCTTGAGCGAGTTTTTGCTCGCGGATAGCATTGAGCGCGCGGACGAGACCGCTCTGGTTGCCTTGAAGCACGGTGACGAGACCGCGGATCGGGCTTGAGAGCGAACCGACCAACCGGGCGATGAGTTCGGATTTCGGCGGGAGCGCGGCAAGCGCGTAGACCTGCTTCGCATCCGCGACCTGGCCGTCGATGAAGGCGCCTTTGATGCCGAGCGACTTGACGTCGTCGGCGAACGTCTTGAGCGCCTTCGCCGGAGCGACCGGATCCGAGCCTGCGAACACCACTCCGGTCGAACCGGAGAGGAACCCCTCGAGATGCTTGGTGAGGTCGTCACCCGCGGCGATCTTGAAGAGCGTGTTCTTGACGACGGCGTACGTGCTGCCGTCCTTGCGCAGCTCGCCGCGGAGTTTCGTGATTTCCGCGACGGTCAGTCCCTGGAAGTTGGTCAGGAAGAGGTTCTGCGAACCGGCGATCCGGTCGCGTAACTCTTGTACCGCGGCTTCTTTTTTTGCGGTTGGCATATATAGAGAGCCCCTGTTAAACAGAAAAGCGCTCCTCCAGCCGTAAGAGGGCGCTTCGTTTCGGGGCGGCGCTCGCGCGCTGACCGGTCACGTATCACGTCCTCGGTAGGTCCGGACGGGTCCGGATTAACGCCCTTGCGGGCGGCCTACGGTCTTTGGAGCCAGGCGGAGCATAGCACGAGGGCGGGGGGGCACGCAACCGCATCGGCCGGGAATGAAGCCGCCGTCGTCCGCTTGAACCAGAGGCGCGATATGCCCAAACGACATCTCGACGACCTCCTGGCCGGAAACCGCCGGTTCGCAGCCGGCACGCCGACCGCCCAGCAAGCGACCGCAGCGGGAGCCGAAATGGCCCTCGGCCAGGCGCCCTACGCCACCATCTTGAGCTGCTCGGACTCCCGGGTGCCGGTCGAGACGATCTTCGACCACGGTCCGGGAGACATCTTCGTGGTCCGGGTCGCCGGGAATTTCGTGAACGACGACGGCCTGGCGTCGATCGAGTTCGCGGTCTCGAAGCTCGAATCGAACCTGGTGATGGTCCTCGGGCACTCGGGCTGCGGCGCTGCCGAAGCCGCCATCGCCTCGCTCTCGGGCACGACCTTTCCCGGCCATATCGGGCGGCTGGCCACGGCGGTCGCCCCGGCCGCGATCGCGGCCAAAGCCCAAGCAGGCGATTGGTATGCCAACACGATAGCTGAGAACGTCCGGGCCAACGTCGCCGCCCTGACCGCTCGCTCCGCCATCCTCGCCGACGCGGCGACCTCCGGGGCGATCCTGATCTGCGGCGCGGTCTACGACATCCACACCGGAATGGTACGCATGCTCTCGTAACGATGAAAGGACATGCCGTGAGCGATACGCCGAACGCCATCTCTCGTAAGACCCTCTTGACCGCCGGCGCGGGCCTGGCCGCGATGGCCCTCGATGCCGGTCCGCTCCGACTCTCGGCGTTGGCCGCGAGCCCCGGCGGGAATGCCCATCTGGCCGCCTTGATGGCCGGCAACGCGCGCTTCGTCGCGGGCACGCCGCGCTGCGTGCCCGCGACCGCGCGGCGGACCGAACTCGCCAACGGCCAGGCCCCGTTCGCCGCGGTGCTCGGATGTTCGGATTCGCGCGTGCCCGTCGAGACGATCTTCGATCACGAACCGGGCGACGTGTTCGTGGTCCGCGTCGCCGGGAATTTCGTCACCGATACCGGCTTAGGTTCGCTCGAATACTCCGTCGCGGTGCTGAAGTCCGAACTGATCGTGGTGCTCGGGCACTCGGCGTGCGGCGCCGTCAAGGCCGCGACGCAGGCCGTGAAGGGCGAGACCTTCCCCGGTCATATCCAAGCGCTCGCGACGGCGATCGAACCGGCCGCGAAGGCGACCAAAGGCCAAGCCGGCGATTGGCTCGCCAACGCGATCGCGGAGAACGTGCGGATGAACGTGCGCGCGCTGCTCGCGCAGTCGACGATCCTCGCGCAGGCGCACGCCGCCGGCACGATCGCGATCGTCGGCGCGGTCTACGACCTGCACACCGGCAAGGTCAACCTGCTCGCCTGATAGGGACGACGCTAGTCCGCCGTGAGGACGAAATGCGCGACCCGGAGACGGCCGCCGCCGCGGAACTCGAACCAGAGTTCGTAGAGCCCGGGCTCGCGCAATCCGGCGTGCAGCACGAGCCGCGATCCGCTGCGAGCGGCGGCCGCCATCTCCATGCCCGGCATCGTCGCGTTCGCGTCCATCGGATGCACGTGCGCGTACGAGTAGTCGCGCGCGTTGACGAAGACGGCGTGGCCGGCGGCGCCGAGATACGGTTCAAGGTCCGTCGGCGGACGGCCGTTCTTGAGGATCGTCACGCCGATCGTCGCGCCTTCGCCCGTGCGGACGTGCGTCGCGCTCAGTCGCACCACGTACGGGCCGGCCTGGGCGACCGGGCCGGACGGGACGATGCGCGCGAAGACCGCGTTGGCCCCGACGTCGAACCGGAAGACTTGCTGGCCGATACCTACCGGTTCGCTATCCGCATAGACCCGGTACGGACCGCGCGGCATGGCCGCATCCACCACGAAGTGCCCGTTCGGCAGCAGCCGGGGATGCAGGTGCGCGAACGACGAGAAATCGTCGGCGACCACGATGACGTGCATGAGGCGCGTCATATCGAGGGCGTAGCGGCTGACGACGCTCGCGCCGCGATGCTGGACGAAGTCGAGGCGGGTCAGTCCGCCCGGCGCGGGCGCGATCGCGAGCGTCGAGGTGACCGACGGCGCGCCGGTCTGGAGCGCGTACGATCCGGAGAACGTGCCGGTCAGGACCGCGAGCGCGAGGACGAACGGGTGCTGCATGTCCCTTTCTTATCCCCCGCGGGCGGCGCCGGGCTAGCACAGGAGTAGCATTTCGGGCGGCAAACGTCTGGGGCATGGGTGACCGGACGAGGGCTGAGTTCCTCACGACCGCGGGCGGCGCCGCCTTAGCGGCCTCGCTGCCGTCGCCCGCGCGCGCCGCCGTCATCGCGACCCGCATCCAGGGCATCCTCGACGCCGCCGTCGATGACGCCCACCGCGCGGGGCGTTCCGCCGCCGCCTACGTGGCAGGCGCCTTCGATCCATCGTTCGGCAGCGGCCAGATCTTCGTCTCCGGCGCGCCGCTCGCCGCCCGCGATCACCAGCGGACCATCCCGCTCGACCGCGACACGCCGTTCCTGATCGGCTCGATCACCAAGGTATTCACCTCGCGCATCTTCGCCATGCGCCGCGGCGGATACGGCGGCACGCTCGGCGATACGCTGCGCGTCGGTCTGCCGGCGCGGCTCGCCGCGCTGCGCGTGCTCGACATCGGCCACTACGGGTCCGGGTTCCCGAGCGACGACGATCCGCCGATCTGGACCAACGGCACGATCGACGGCCAGACGCTGCCGCTGCTGGCGAAGTCCCTCAGGAGCCACACCGAGCTGCCGCAGTGCGATCCCGGAGCGCAATACTCGTACTCGAATCTGTCGTGGGGACTGCTCGGACTCGCGTCGCTCGACATCGACAGCGTCGACCGTCCGGCCGCCGACGAGTGGATCGAAGCGGTCCGCGCGCTCGGCGGCGCGCTCGGTCTGCACGCGACGACGCCGTGGACGGCGGCGACCGCAGATGGATTGCCCGCCGGCTACAACGGCAACACGCTGCTGGCCGAAGGCTTCAGCTACGGCGCGCGTAACTGGCCGACCCTCGGCGGCGGCGGCGATCTCGCGAGCACCGGCACGGATATGCTCGCGTGGCTCGGCTACAACATGGGGCGTACCGGTCGCGATACGGCATTGTTGCGCGAGCAGCAGACGGCGACGCAGACGTTCAAGACCCAAGCCCCACCCGTCGCCGATATCGGCCCTTGCGTCACGCGCGCGCTGCCGTCGCCGCTCACCACGAGCCTGGGGTGGTTCCATGCGGCGCCGCGCTGGAATCGCGGGATCGAGCTGCTCTGGAAGAACGGCGGCGTGCAAGGGTTCACGTCGTGGATGGGATTCCGCGCTTGGGCCGGCGGCGCGTCGCCGTCGCGCACCGGCGTCTTCGTGCTCGCCAACGACAAGAGCGCCGACGCGCTCGGGATGCGGATCGCGCGCGATCTGCTCGGCTCGGCTCGGTGAAAGGCATGACTATGACATCACGCACGCGCGCCCTATGGATCGTCGCGATCGCACTCGTGGCGATCGTCGGCGCGGCCATGGTTCTACCGAGACGCGCGACCGGAGGGACACCGCAAGTCGTCCGCGTCCGGACCAGCACGACCACCGGCGACAGCACGACGTCGGGCGGCGTAACCGTCAGTCATCGAACGACCACGTCGGTCGCCCCGTCGCGATAGAAAAAGGCCGCCGGTCTCCCGGCGGCCTTTTCTATTCTCGCGAACGCGCTTAGGCGGTCGTCTTGAGCTTGTTGGGGTCGATCTTGACGCCCGGGCCCATGGTCGAGGTGAGCGTGACCGAGCGGACGTAGGTGCCCTTCGCGGCCGACGGCTTGGCGCGCACGATCGCGTCGATCAGCACGGCCACGTTCTCGGCCAGCTGGTTCTCCGCGAACGACGCCTTGCCGACGATCGTGTGGACGATACCGGTCTTGTCGAGACGGTACTCGACCTTACCGGCCTTGATGTCCCTGATCGCCGAGCCGATGTTCGCCGAGACGGTGCCGGCCTTCGGGTTCGGCATCTTCTGCGCGAGCACGCGGCCGAGGTCCTTACCGACGGCGGCCATCATGTCCGGGGTCGCGACCGCGACGTCGAAGTCGGTGAATCCGGCTTTGACCTTCTCGATCAGGTCGGCTTCGCCGACGAGGTCGGCGCCGGCGGCTTCGGCTTCCTTGGCTTTGTCGCCCTTGGCGAACGCGATCACGCGGACGGTCTTACCCGTGCCGTGCGGGAGCAGGACCGTGCCGCGCACGTTCTGGTCGCTCTTCTTGGGGTCGACGCCGAGGCGGATGTGCGCTTCGACGGTCTCGTCGAACTTCGCGGTGGCGTTCTTCTTGACGAGCGCGATCGCTTCGGCCTGTTCGAACAGCTGCTTGGCGTCGAAGCCTTCGGCGACTTTGCGGAAACGTTTACCGTGTGCGTGCGGCATTATTCGACCTCCACGCCCATCGAGCGAGCGGTTCCGGCGATGATCAGCTTGGCGGCGTCGAGATCGTTCGCGTTGATGTCGGGCATCTTCACGTTCGCGATATCTTCGAGCTGCTTCTGGCTGAGCTTGCCGACCTTGTTGCGGTTCGGTTCTTTGGATCCGGATTCGATCTTGAGCGCCTGCTTGATCAGGAACGACGCCGGCGGCGTCTTCGTGATGAACGTGAACGTGCGGTCCTCGAAAACGGTGATCTCGACCGGGATGATCATGCCCGCCTGCGAGCTCGTACGTTCGTTGTACTGCTTGCAGAAGTCCATGATGTTCAGCG
>JANWKW010000107.1 GCA_025451135.1 Vulcanimicrobiia bacterium
CAATACGTGGTCGACGAGCGCAGCCTCGACGGCCCGTCGGTCGACGAGTTCGCGGCGCGCGCCATCCGGAACGTCGGCGACACGATCGAGGCCGTCATCACGATCGAACGGCGCATCCCGGACGGCGCGCACCGCCGTCGCAAGACGGACCGCTAGGCGCGACCGCCTGGACCGCGCGATTCCAACGCGCGATACTCGCTTTCCAGGATGCCGTACGGGATCAGATCGCAGAAGGATCCGTCGTCGTCGCGATAGCCGTCGCGGTAGCAGCCTTCGGCCGTGAAGCCGAACGACTCGTAGAGCGCCCGCGCGCCGGCGTTCCGTTCCACCACTTCGAGGAACATGCGGTGCGCGCCGTCGCCGAATGCCCGCTGCATCGCGTGGCGCATGACGAACGAGCCGATGCCTTGACGCGGATAGCGGACGACCAGGATGCGCAGCTCCCAGAGCCAATCGCCGGGCGCGAGCATCGCATGTCCGACGATCTCGCCGTCCCGCTCCGCGACCCACAGCTCGCGCTCGACGCTGCCGAGCACCGAGCGCATCTGCTCTTCGGTCGGGACGTGGACGAAACCGCGCGCGTGCGGGAGGGCGAAGAGCGCCGCGACGGCGGCGCTATCCTCGGCGACCGCCAAACGCGCGCGCACTAGTCGAGGGTCGGGACGGCGTCCCCGTCGAGGAAGACGGCGAGCTGTTTCGGCGAGAACTGCAGACCGCTCCAGAACGGGCCGAACTCGCCGTATCTGGCGCTGGCCTCGTCGAAGCGCATCTCGTAGACCAACTTCTTGAAGACCAGCGGATCGTCCGCGTACAGGTCGACGCCCCACTCGTAATCGTCGAAGCCGATCGATCCGGAGATCACCTGGGTCACCTGACCGTGATACGCGCGCCCGACCTTGCCGTGGTCGACCATCAGCTTGGCGCGTTCCGCGAACGGCAGCGAGTACCAGTTGTCGCCGCCGTCGCGGCGCTTGTCCATCGGATAGAAGCAGACGTACCGGCGTTGCGGCACCTTCGCATACAGGCGCGGGGCGACGTACGGGCTCTCCGCCTGCCGCTTCAGGGCGGCGTCGAAGGCGGCGATCCATTCCGGGCCGTTCGGCTTGAGGTCGCGAGCGGCCAGTTCCGCGTGGATCTTGCCGGTCGCGTCGTAGAGCCCTACCTCGAGCACCGAGACGTACGATCCGAGCGGCACCAGATAGTCGCACAGGTCGAGCTTGTCGACCAGCGTCTGCGCGTAGGCAAGACCGTCGAAGGAGCGGGCGTAGTGCGTGAGCATCAGGTCGCCCTTGTGCCCGACCAGCTGCGCGAGGCTGGCGTCGCCGTCGGCGCTCTGCTGCAACACCTCGAACAGCCCGGTCGCCTCCTGGCCGATCTTGCGCCGCTTCTTCTCCGAGAGCCCATCCCAGGCACGGCGTTCGAACGCGAACATCCGGTGGAGGATCCACCAGCCTTCGAGCGATTCGGGGACGTTGGGGTCGCGCATCGGACTACTTCCTCGCGCGCGCGAGCGCGCGGACGCGTTGGACTTCGGCGTCGACTTCGCGCTCGAGCGCGTCCGGACGCTCGCGGTACTTCGACCACAACTGCGGCATGTGCGCGATGTCGTCGAGCACTCGAGCGAAGACCGCGTTGACGGGCGTGGGCACGCCGTGCGCGAGACCGGCGGCCGCGACCGCGCCGTTGAGCACGTCGACCTCGGTCTGCGGGCGGCCGGCGCGCAGGTCGAGCAAGAGCGAGGGCGGCTTGGTGCCGCGCGCGCCGGCGATCCGGCCCGCCAGCAGCGTGCGCGAGACCGGGCTCGGCAAGGTCGCGAGCGCCTGCAGCGCGCGCACCGGGTAGCGCGGCAGATCGATCGGCGTCACGCCCATCGCCGCCATCACCGCGCGTACTTCGCGGATCGCGCGGATCTCGAGGGTGAACACCTTGTCGAAATGCACCAGGCGATTCGGCAAGACGTTGAGGATCGCGCAGGACGCGTTCGCGATCACGTTGAGGGCGAGCTTGCTCCATTTGAGCGCGCGCCAATCGTCGACCACCTTCACCGCGAGAGCCGTCGAGGCGAAGGTCGCGACCAGCCAGTTGAACGCGCTCTCGCCGACCGGCGCGAACGCCAGGCCGCCGTCCTGGGTGGCCGCGCTGCGGCCGTCGCGATCGCGGTCGACCGGGACCGTCAGCGCCGCCGCGACCACGTTCTTGGCGCCGAAGGCGGCCGCCAGCTTCTCCTCGTTGCCGACGCCGTTCTGGGGCGTCACGAAGACGCACGACGCCGGCGTCCGGATCGCCTTGCGCAGCGTGAGGATCGCGCCGTCGGTGTCGTATGCTTTGGTCGCGACGATCGCGACGTCGGCGTCGACCGGTTCGACCGCGTCGAGATCGCGCGGCGCGTAGGTGACGCCGACGCCGATCGATTCGAGGCGATCGCCCAGGAACGTGCCGACGGCGCCCTTGCCCACGATGTAGACGTTCATGCGTGCCCCGTGCTGCCGAAGCCGCCGTCGCCGCGCGCGCTGTCCGGCAGCGCGTCGACCTCGTCGAAGCATCCGCGCGAGACGGGCGCGATCACCATCTGCGCGATGCGGTCGCCGCGCCGCACCACGAAGGGCTCGCCGCCGAGATTGGCCAGGATCACGCCGACCGGTCCGCGATAATCCGCGTCGATCGTCCCGGGCGCGTTCGGGATGGTGACGCCGGCCTTGAGCGCGAGGCCGCTGCGCGGGCGGATCTGCGCCTCGAATCCGGGCGGTACCGCGATCGCGAAACCGGTCGGCACGAGCGCGCGCGCGCCCGGCGCAAGCGTCAGGTCCTCGCGCACGGCGGCGCACAGGTCCGCGCCCGCGGCGAGCGCCGACATGTATGCGGGGAGGGGCAGGCCGTCGCCCTCAGGCAAGCGCGCGATCGCCACGCGCACGTCCGTACTGTTCACTCCGGCCTACTTAAGCAGCGCGGAGAGTTCTTCCCGGAACGATTCGACGTCGCGGAACGAACGATAGACGCTTGCGAAGCGGATGTAGGCGACCGGATCGAGCGCTTTGAGGGCTTCCATCAATTTCTCGCCGACCAAGGTGGCCGGGACCTCGCTCTCGCCGCGCGCGAACAGCGCGCGCTCGACGTCGGCCGCGGTCGATTCCAATTGGCTGTCGGAGATCGGACGCTTCTCGCACGCGCGACGAAGGCCCGAGAGCACCTTCTCGCGGCTGTACTGTTCGCGCCGGCCGTCCTTCTTGACGACGTAAAGCCGGGGCGCTTCCATGCGCTCGTAGGTGGTGAACCGGTGTTTGCAACGGGGGTCGAGACACTCGCGACGGCGGCGGACCACCGTCTCGTCGTCGCGCGAATCGACGACCCGTGTCTCACTCTTGCGGCAGGTCGGGCAGATCAGCGGCAAACCCTCAAAGGACTATCCCACATGATGTGGATTGCCCCATTATACGGCACAACGGGTAGTAAACGCAAAAAAAGAGCTGCCGGCAGGCAGCCCTTGATCGTAGTGCGGTCGACGCTAGGTTACTTCGAGGCGCCGATCTTGAACATCTTCGTGCCGCAGACGGGGCACTTGCCCTCGGTCGCCGGGCGACCGTTCTTCATCGTGATCTGGACCGCGTCCGAGATCTCGCGCTTCGTCTTACACTTTACACAATACGCTTCAGCTGCCACGTGGGAACCCTCCAAGAAAACTCATGTAGCCGCCCTCCGGTCCCTCGAACGCGGCCGCACGGCGGCCGGCTTCAAGGGGTCTTCAGAGGGGGCAAACTCCGGCCGCGTATTCCCTGGGGTCCGAGGGAATCCCCCTGATTTTACGAGAGGGCTTGCCGAACGGCCCGCATGGTGGGATGGAGGGACGAGTGGAACCCGCCGTCTATCTCCCGCACGCTCGCTTGGCTGCTCTCCGCGAGCCCCGGCCCTACGAGGCCGAAGGCGCCGGCCTGTGGGTGGCCGGCACCCTTGAGGGCCTCCGGTTGCCGTGCGTCGCCATCGTCGGCACGCGGGCCGCGACGCCGTACGGGACCCGCCTCGCGCACGCCTTCGCGCTCGCGCTCGGGCGGGCCGGCTGCTGCGTGATCTCCGGGTTGGCCCTCGGCATCGACGCGGCCGCCCACCGCGGCGCGCTCGAGGCCGGCACCCCGACCGTCGGCGTGCTCGGCTGCGGCCACCAGCACTTCTTCCCTCGGCGCAATCGCGAGCTGGCCGAGCGCATGATCGCCGCCGGCGGCGCGGTCCTCTCGCCGTTCGCGCCCGAAGTGGTCGCCGTTCCATATCAGTTCCTCGAGCGCAACGGCATCGTCGCCGCGCTGGCCGATGCGGTCGTCGTGATCGAGGCGCCCGCCCGCTCCGGCGCGCTCAACACCGCGGGCTGGGCGGCCGGCCGGATCCCGGTGCTGGCCGTCCCGGGCGACGTCGATCGCCCGCACGTCCAAGGCTGCCTGGCCCTCATCCGCGACGGCGCGACGCTGGCGCGTACGCCCGAGGACGTCCTCGAAGCGCTCGGGATGGCCGCCGGTCCGCAACCGCGCGCCCGGCGCAAACCGCCGACCGACCCGCTGGCGCGCGAGCTGCTGGCCGCGCTGCGCGACGGTCGCGATACGCTCGACGCTTTGGTCGAGGCCACCGGCGCGAACGCGGCCGCGGTGCTCGCGAGCCTCGCGATGCTCGAGATCGACGGACGCGTCGAGTCGCGCGGGGGCGGCACCTATGCTACCCTCGAGGTGCTGTGAACCTGCGCCTGATCTATGTCGGCAAGACGCGCACCCCGTACGTCGCCCAAGCCTGTGCCGACTTCGGCAAGCGGCTCGCGCCCTATCTGCCGCTCGAAGAGATCGAGGTCCGGTCCAGCGACGGCGGCGATCCGGCCGGCGCGATGCGCGAGGAGGCCGAGCGGATCGCTCGCCACCTGCGTCCCGACGACGCCGTCTGGCTGCTCGAGCGTTCGGGCATCGAACTCTCGAGCCCGGAGCTCGCCCGCCGGCTGGAGACGTTCGCCGCCTCGGGCGCGACGCGCCTGACCTTCGTCGTCGCCGGGACGTACGGCGCGGATCCGGCCTTGCTCGCGCGTGCGACCTTTCGCTGGTCGCTCTCGCAGCTGACGTTCTTGCACGA
>JANWKW010000108.1 GCA_025451135.1 Vulcanimicrobiia bacterium
ATACCTTCTCCGATCGCACGGCGACGATGGCGCGCTGGGATTTCCCGGCCGACGGCGCGCGCGTCTGCGCCGGCATCGCCGCGCTGCCGCCGCAGGTGGCCGACCTCGTCCGCTGGCAGGCCGAGGCTTGGGACGGCACCGGATTCCCGGACCAACTGCGCTGGCACGGCATCCCGACGGACGCGCAACTCCTGCAGCTCGCCGACGTGGTGGCGCGCGCGAGCGATCCCGACGAAGCCCTGGTGACCGTCGCGAACCTGGCCGGCCGCGGTATCGGACCCGATCACGCCAACGCGTTCGTGCGCTGGTTCCACTTGACCGGCGGCGAGCCCGAACCGGTCGAGATGCCGCTGGACGCCCTGCGCGCCGAGGCCACGCCGCCGGCACCGCTGCTCGATCTGCTGGCCGACCGCATCGACGCGCACAACGCCGGCGAGGGTCGCCGCTTGCGCGTGACGCGACTGGCGGACGCGGTCGCGGAACGCATCGCGCTGCCGGTCGCCGAACGCGACGCGCTGGGCCTGGCCGCGCGCACCTTCGCCGCCGGCGAGCTGGGCCACGCGAACGCCGAAGACGAACGTTTCGATCCGCTCGCGCGCCTCGGGATCGCCGCGCGCGCCGAGAACGCCGCCGCCGCGGCCGCCCTCTTCGACGGAAACCAGACCTTCGCACGCGCCGCCGAGATCCTGCGCGCGCGGGCGGCGTGGTACGACGGGACGGGGCAGCCGGCCCTGGTCCACGACGCGATCCCCAAGGGCGCGCAAGTGCTGGCCGCCGCGATCGCCTACGACGCCCTGGAGAGCGTCCATCGCACGCAGATCCGCGAGGTCCGGACCGCGCCGGCCGACCGTCTCGATACCGCCGCGGGTACGCAGTTCGATCCGGCCGTGACGCGCGCGCTGCTCGCCGTCGCCAAGGCGGGCGTATGATCGAGCTGCTCGAACGCACGCGCCGCATCTCGCCGTCGCGCCTTCACGAGATCCTGGCCGCCAACGACGCGCGCAGTCTGGTCGATCCGTTCATGGGGCTGCCGACTCATCTCAACTATCTCAAGCGTCACGGCATCGCCGTCCACGGCGGCGATCTGCTCGAATGGTTCGTCCGCGTCGGCGAAGGCATCGTCGTCAACGACCAGACGATCCTGCGCGACAGCGAGGTCGCCGAGATCGTCGAGATGCTGCCCGGTCGGATCTATCCGCTCGACGCGTTCAAGGCCTGGGAAGGCGTGTTCTTCTCCGAAGAGCAGTGCATGTATCTGGGCGTGTGGCTCGACAACGTGCGCAACCTGCGCAGCGACGGGCAGACCGGACTCGCGATCCTCGGGCTGTGGCGCGTGTTCTGCTACTGGCTGCAGAAATCGCACGCGCCCGACGACATGCCCGACGTGGCGCCCAGCGAACTGGCCTGGTCGTACATCCGGCAGACCGAGGCGTGGGTGACCACCAACCTACGCCACAACACGGTGCGGTCGGCCGACGTGCTCACGACCATCTCGGCGCAGCCGGCGGACGCGCTGTTCATCGCGCCGCCGGCGCGCAACTCGTTCCGCACGGCCGACGCCCGCATCTGGATGTGGGAGGCGTGGTGGCAGGGCAATCCCTACTTCACCATCGAGCACGCCTATAAGGACTCGCTCTTCGGCGCCCGCAGCGTCGACGAGCAGGGCTACGCGCGCGCCATCGCGAGCGTGCTGTCGGCCGCGGCCGACTACCCGCTGCTGGTCCTCCAGACGACCGAACGCCGTCTCTCCGAGTTCGAACCGCTGGTGCGCAACGCGCGCGCGCACGTCGAGATCCTCGCTCCGCACGCGAACGAGATCTACATCGTCGCAAAGCGGTAGCGCGCGCCGAACGCGCCTACGCGGCGGCGTTCGCCTGGAAGCGGTACCACAGGATCGAGAGCACGGCCAGTACCGCGTACAGGATCGCGTGTTTTAGGTGGTGCGCGCCGTCGAATCCGAGCGCGGGCACCGCGTTGCAGATGCCGGTCGCGGCGGTGATGGCGAACAGGACGAAGACGACCGTCAGGACGAGTGCGAGGATCTTCATATCAGCTGATGACTCCGATCTTGGCGAGGATGAGGCAGAGCGCTCCGAACAGCAGGCAGTACCAGCCGAAC
Organism: Vulcanimicrobiia bacterium; assembly: GCA_025451135.1. Taxonomy (GTDB): domain Bacteria; phylum Vulcanimicrobiota; class Vulcanimicrobiia; order Vulcanimicrobiales; family Vulcanimicrobiaceae; genus JALYSX01. The sequence goes on from JANWKW010000108.1 coordinate 2,120, forward strand.
GCGCGCAGGTCGTGGTTCTTGAAGTACTTGGTCAGGAACGCGACCGAGAGATAGGCGAAGATGCCGGCCAGCACCGCTCCGACGATCGCCTGGGCCGCGACCACATGCGCCCCGGGCGCCCACAGCTCCGGGATCTCGAGCGCGGCGGCGGCGAAGATCACCGGCGTCGCGAGCAGGAACGAGTAACGCGCGGCGCTCGCCATGTCGAGGCCGCAGAGCAGGCCGACCACCATAGAGGCGCCCGACCGCGATATCCCCGGGAGCAGCGCGAACGCCTGCCCGAAGCCGACCGCGACGCTCTGCGGATAGGTCAAGGCTTCGATCGGCCGATAGGCCGCGTCCGGAGCGGCGTGCTGGCGACGGCGGAGCCAGTCGCCCGCGAACATCACCAGTCCGTTGATCATCAGGAAGATCGCGGCCGGGGCGACCGTCCCGAACAGGATGCTGACCTTCTCCTTGAAGAGCAGGCCGAGGATCCCGACCGGCACCGTGCCTACTACGAGCAGCCAAGCGACCCGCTCGTCGACGTCGTCGGAGAGCTTGCCCCGCACGACGCTGGCGACGAACGCCCGTCCGAGCTTGGCCCAGTCGTGGCGATAGAACGCGATCAGCGCGATCGCGGTGCCGAGATGGAGCACCACCACGAACGCCAAGAAATTCGGGTCGGCGCGATGGATGTTGTGCCAGCCGAGCAGCGCCGGGATCAGGATGGTGTGGCCGAGGCTCGAGACCGGGAAGAGCTCGCTGACGCCTTGCAAGACGGCGAGGATGATGGCTTGGAGGAAGGTCACGGCGCTTCGGTTACGCCCCGCCGTACGCCGCGGCCTTCCGGCCGCGCGGACCGGGAGGATTGGGGCGAATTCCGCGGTAAGGCGTCGGTGTGCTCGAGAACGGACATGACGGGGGGCCGCAACACGAACGGCGATTCGAACGCGTCGGCGACACGCTGCTCGTCTCGTACAGCATCGGCGACGATTTCGAGCCCGAGTTCACCGAGACGTACGACATCGCGCTGGGCGGGATGGCGATGCTCACCAACGCCGAGCTCGACAAGGACGCACCCGTCTCCGTCCAGCTCGAACTGCGCGGCGACTCCCAGCCGGTGCTCCGGCTGCGCGGGACGATCCGCTGGTCGCACTACGATCCGATGCTCCAGCGTCACCGCACCGGCGTCGCCTTCCTGGACGTCGACGAAGACATGCGCGCGCATCTGCAGCGCTACATCGACACCCTCCACCTGCTCCGCGATATGGGCGTCATCTAGCTCTCCCTACCAGGCGAGCCACTTCGCCTCGAAGGTGTAGTCGGAGGCCACGGCCTTGCAGTCCTTATAGGCCGGCACGTAGACCGCGCTCTTGGCCATCGCGAGCGCGACCGTATCCAGCGAAGGATTCCCCGACGATCCGGAGATCGCCGCCGAGAGCACGCCGCCCGTCGCGTCGAGATGCACGAGCACGGCGCTGGTCCCGTTGGTGGCGGCGGCGCGGGCCTCGGCCGGGATCTCGGCGGGCGCGGGCGTCGATTCCAACCCGGCGGGCGCCGACGGCCTCCGGCACGGCGACGCGGCGGCGACGGCCGCCGGCTTGGGCGTCGGCGTCGGAGGGGCCGGAGTGACGTGCGCGATCGCGACGCCGCGCCCCGCGGTCGCGACCGGACGCGGCGGCGCACTGCCGCGCGCGGTCGGGCTCGGCTGCGGCGCGGGGGTGTGGGGTGTCGGCGTGGCCTGCGTGATGCGCACGATCCGGGCGTGCGCGATGGTCACCACCGGCGCGTCGCTCTGGCGGACGGCGAACGGCGAACGCAGCCAGCCCAGGAGCACGGCGTGCACCAGCAGCGAGAGTCCGACGGCGATGAAAAGAAGGCGGCGTGAGGCTTTCGGTGTCACCGATAGAGCCACACGCCGCCTTCGTGCTCGTCCCGAGGATCGGGTTTATTGGTCGGGTGAGAAGTCGGCGTGGAAGATATACGAGTCCTGCACCGGGACGCAGTTCACGATCTTCGCCGAGTAGGTCGTCTGACGGGCCGCGCGCAGTGCCGCTTGGTCCATCGCCATGTTGTGACCGGACTGGTAGACGCTCGCGTCGACCAGCTGATTGTTCGCGCCGACCGTCACCTTGATCAGCACGGTCACTTCGCCGAGTCCGAGTTCCTTGGCGGAATCCGGATAGTCGGGAGGGACCGAGTTGATGGCGCTGGCTTCCTTGTAGGGTACGGCGCACTTGGCCGGTTCGGGCGTGCCCGGGACCGGGGATGCCGTGCCCTGCCCGGCCGGAACGCCGTTCTCCGTGCCGGACTTCGGCGCGACATAGGTGTTCTCGGTCGACGTCGCGCCCTTGGTGTTGGTCGTCTTGACCACGTTCATCTTGAGCCGCGGCTGGACCGGCGCCTGTTTGGGCGGCGGCGTCGCCTGCGGCGGCGGGGTCGGGGTGGGCGGCGGGGTCGGCGTCGGCGGGGGCGGGGTCGGGACCTTGACCTTCGTCTTCTTGGTCACCGAGACGGTCTCGGTCTGCTGATCTTCCGCATGTTTGTTCATGTTGGGAAGCAACGGCAGGATCAAGAAATGGACGAGGATCGACAACAGGAACGCCCAGCCGACGAAGTTACGGACCTGTTCGCCCGTCGTGATGAAAGGTGATTTCTTCTCCGCCATCGTTAGCTGTTCTGCCCCTGCGGCGTGCCTTCGATGTGGTTGGCAAGCCCGAAGTCGGTGAGGTCCGCTTGTTTGGCGGCATCCATCACTTGCAGGACGGTTCCGTAGTTCGCCTTCGGATCGGCCTTGATGATGACGCTCTTGAACTTGTGCCCGGTCTGGTCCTGAAGCGCCTGGAACGCGTCCTTGGCCCCCTGGACGGTGACGATCGACGGTCCGATCTGGATCTCGCTCTTCTCGTTGATGAGCACGACGATCTGGGACGGGTTCACCCGTTCTTTGTTCTTGGCATCCGGCATCTTCGGCTCTTTGGTCACCGATGCCAGGATGATGAAGATGATCAGGAGGACCAGCAGCACGTCCGTGAACGGCGTGATGTTGATGGTCGACATGACATCGTCTTCTTGCCCTACTGAAACGGCCATCTTATTGCACCTTCACGTTCATGACGTCACGAAACCGACGTCGTCGAGGCCGGCCTCTTTGGCGGCGTCGAGGATGCGGATGATGATCCCATACGGCGCCTTGGTATCGGCCGTGATGGAGACGTGTTTGTGCGGCTTCTTGATCGAAGCTTGGGACATGACGTAGTAGATCGTCTGTTCGTCGGCCGGAACCGCGTCGACGTAGATCTTGCCCTTCGCGTTGACATCGACCTCGATGTTCTTGTGGGGGTCGTCTTTGGTCGTGGGAGAGTTGTCGCTCTTGTTTGGTAGCTGCTTCTCGAATCCGGGCGGCGTTACGATCGCCGCGAGGATCATGAAGATGATGAGCAGCACCAGCAATACGTCGGTGAACGGCGTGATGTTGATCTCCGCCATTACCTCTTCGTCTTGCTTAGCCGATAGCAGACTCACGTCGGGCCTCCGAAAGGGTTACTTGGGTGCCTGCGTCGGCGTGGGTGCGAGCAGCTCCGAAGGGATCGGCGCGCCCGTGTTGTGGAAGTGGAGGATCTCGGCGAGCTGGTTCGCCGCGACGATCATCTCCTGGTTGTAGACCTTGATGCGCGTCTTGAAGTAGTTGAAGAAGATGACCGCGATGACGGCGACGACGAGTCCCGAGAACGTCGTGATCAGCGCTTCGGAGACGCCCGACGCGACGACGGCCGGCGAGGCGTTGCCCTTGAGCGCGATCTCGTCGAACGCGTGGATGATACCGAGAACGGTACCGGCCAGACCGACGAACGGCGCGATGACGGCGATGGTGCCGATGATGCCGAGGTTGCGCTCGAGCGCGTTGAGGTGTTCCATCAGCGCGATCGAGAGCGCGTCGGTGATATCGGCGCGGTTCTTCTCGCCGCGCTGGAGACCGAACTCCAGGATGCGGGGCAGCATGCCCTTATTCGCCTGGCAGACCTTGATGGCGCCGGCCAGGTCGTCGGCCTGGATCTTCTGCGCGATCTGCTTGAGCAAGCCTTTGGTATCGCCGTGCTGCGATGCGAAGAACACCAGGCGCTCGATCACGATCGCCACGGTGATGATCGACAGTGCCAGGAGGACCCACATGTCCCATCCGCCCCTGGTCATAAAAGTCATAAAACCTGCAAACACTTCTTCCGACCCCTCCCACTTACGGGAACTTTAGTGCGCTAGACAAGAAAAACCGGGGGGATTCCCCCGCCCGTGAAGGCGGACCATTGGCCCACCCTCGCGGAAAGTCCTGGTCGCGCGGAGAGCCCTCCGCGTCCCCCTATTTAAGGTTGGTTTTCACGAACGATTCGACCGCCAGCGCGAGCGCCTCGTTCCCGGCCGCCCGGGCGTATTGGATGGCTTTTTGTGCGTACGAATTGGCACTGGCCTTATCGGCATCTTTCTTGCCGCCGGAGTAGTACATACCCGTATACGCCACGGCCTCAGCATAGTTCGCAAGCGCGTCGTCGGGCTTGATCGCGATGGCCTTGTCGGCATAGGCCTTGACCTTGGCATAGTCGGGTTTGGCCTCCGACTGCAAGGTGAACGCGGCTTCGGCGTCGGCCGTGACCGCGACGTCCGGATCGCCTGCGGCGGCCGCCTTGTCGTAGAGGGCTGCGGCGGCGTCGTAGTTCTTGGCGGTGCGCTGGGCGCGGGCTTGTTCGAGGAAGGCGCTGCCCAGCACGCGTCCCGGGATGGTCGAGGTCGGATCCAGCGCCTTGATCTCGGTCGCGACGATCTGGGCGTTGGCCGTATCGCCGCTCTTCTGGTAAGCCGAGAGCAGCGCCGAATCGAGGTTGATCTTCGATTTCAGATCGGTCGTCTTCAAGGCGAACGCCTGGTCGCGAGCGTTCTTGAGCGAGACGACCGCGTCGGCGATCTTGCCGGGCACGTTGAGCTGGGCGACGCCCAGGGCGAAGAGCGAGTTCGTGCCCTTGTCCATGGCGTAGGCCTTGGTGGCGTACGAGAGCGCCAGGTTGGGGTTGGTCGCGGCCAGACCGACGGCCGCGCTCGCGAACGCCTGGGCGGCCACGATCTGATACTTCTTATCGATGCTCGCGACCGCGGCGAAGGCAGACGCCGACCCCGGATTGTCGCCGGCGTAGTAATCGGCCAGGCCCAACAGGATGCGGCCCTGCGGGTCGCCCGGGTTGCTCAGCACGTAGGCGGTAGCCTTGGTCTTGGCCATCGGATAGTTGCCCGAGCGGATCATGGCGCGGACCTGTCCGAGCGCTCCGCTGTCCGAGGTCGCCGCAGCCACGCCCTTCGCGGTGAATTTGAGGGTGTAATCGTAGAACGAGACGACCGCCTTGGGGCCGCGATGGGCGGGACGATAGGTCGCGGTCTGGGCGAGTTCCATCGCCGCGGCGTTGTCGGCCGGATTGGTCGACTTGATGACCTTGATGGCCTTGTGCGATCCGTCCGGGTTGACCTGGACCTGCACGATGACGATGCCCTTCCCGCCGATCGGCTGGGACGTCGTGCCGGCCGCCAAGCGCTTCGCCGGGCTGAACTCGTTCGCATACTGGGCTTGCGCCGGCGCGAACGACAGGGCGAACGCGACGATGCCGGCCGCTACGGCGACCCGGGAACTGCGATTCATCTGATACCTCGTGGACGTGTGCATGTACTACAAGAACGTACGTTATACCCGAAATGTGGTCTTCTACCAGAAATCCGCCCGAGCCCGCCGCTTTCTGCGGCCGAGCCCTCGGTTCCACCAAACGCCCCACGCCGGTGGCGCGTGACGGATATCCGCGAAGGCCGTCAGTCCTCGACGCTCGCGGGATCGGAAGCGGCGCGCAACGCCGAGACTTCGCGCTCCGTCAGCACCCGCGAGAGGCCGGGCGGCAGCGTGCCCATCTTGAGCGGACCGAAGCTGGTCCGTTCCAGCGCGAGCACCGGGTGGCCGAGCGCTTCGAACATCTTGCGGACCTGTCGGTTGCGGCCCTCGTGCAGCGAGATGTCGACGACGGTGTTGTACGCGCGCGTCGCGATCACCGCGAGCTTGGCGCCCGCGGCGCGGACGTCCGAGGTGCGGACGCCTTCGAGGATCTTCTTCACGTCGGACTGCAGGAGCTTGCCCTTGACGACGGCCCGATACGTCTTCTCGACGCCGTAGCTCGGATGCAGCAGACGATTGGCGAGATCCCCGTCGTCGGTCATCAGCAGCAAGCCGGACGAATCGTAGTCGAGCCGGCCGACCGGCACCACGCGCGGCGTACCTTTGGGAACGAGTTCGGCGACCGTGCGACGGCCCTCGGGGTCGCGCATGGTGGTCATCATCGCGACCGGCTTGTGGACGAGCAGATAGGTGAAGTGTTTGGCCGGCATCACGCGCTTGTGATCGACCTCGACCTCGGCGCCGTCGGCCACGATCGTGCCGAGCTCCTTGACGACCTTGCCGTCGATCCGCACCCGCCCGCGCACGATCAACTCCTCGACCGCCCGCCGAGAAGCCACGCCCGCGTGAGCGAGATACTTATTGAGTCTCACGCCTTGTCATCCCGAGCGTAACGAGCGCAGCGAGTATAGTCGAGGGACCGATGAACGCACGGCTCTCGATGCGTCCCTCGACTACGCTTCGCTACGCTCGGGATGACAAAGAGCAACTAGTCGCCGCCGCCGCGCATCTGCATCGCGTCCTTGGTGACGCTCTGCAAGAACTCTTCGTTCGTGCGGGTCTGGGCCATCTTGCCGAGGATCATCTCGGTGATGTCGCCCGTGTTGAGGGCGGCGCTGACGCGACGCAGCATCCAGATCTTGCGCATCTCGTCGGGCGAGAGCAGCAGCTCTTCGTGACGCGTTCCCGAGCGTTTGATATCGACGGCCGGGAAGACGCGCGACTCCGCGAGTTTGCGCGTGAGGTTGAGTTCCAGGGTGCCGGTACCCTTGAACTCTTCG
>JANWKW010000109.1 GCA_025451135.1 Vulcanimicrobiia bacterium
GGCATCCGCCGACGAACGGTGGCCGGCTTCACGCGTCTGGTCTATCGTGTTGTCGACCGTGTCCTTGACCGCTTGTTTGACTTCGTTCAAGTCTGTCATGCCGATATCGTACCCCCACGTTTCGCGCGCTACACGGAGGGGTCGCTTGCGCGCCGCCGCAAGAATCGGGTGGCCGCACCCCTAACGACCGGCGTACGCTAGGAGCGCAATGGAAGACCAACACTACCTCCGGATCGCCGAGGCGATCGCTTACCTGACCGAACACGCCGGCGAGCAGCCCTCGCTCGACGACGCCGCCGAGCGCGCGGGCCTCAGCCCGTTCCATTTCCAACGCATCTTCCGCGCCTACGCCGGCGTCACGCCCAAGCAGTTCCTCGCGCACCTCACCCTGCAGAACGCGAAAGGTCTGCTCGATGCGAACGCTTCGGTGCTCGACGCCTCGCTCGACGTCGGGCTCTCGAGCCCGGCGCGGCTGCACGACCACTTCGTCACCATCGACGCCGTGACGCCCGGCGAGTACAAGACCGGCGGCCTCGATCTCACCATCTCCTACGGCTTCGCCCCGACGCCGTTCGGCACGGCCTTCGTCGCCCAGACGGCGCGCGGCATCTGCGCATTCGCTTTCATCGACGGTAACGGCGACGCCGAGTTCGCCGCCCTCGCAGCCGATTGGCCAAACGCCAAGCTCGTCCGCGACGATGACGGCGCCCGCGTAATCGCCCACCGCACCTTCGCGCCAAGCGAGAACGAAACGCCACTGCGCGTGCTCGTCAAAGGCACCAACTGGCAGATCCGCGTCTGGCGGGCGCTGCTCGAGATCCCCGACGGCGCGCTGACCAGCTACGGTTCGATCGCCCGCGCGCTCGGCAATGCCGACGCTTCGCGCGCCGTCGGCAGCGCCATCGGCAAGAACGCGATCGGCGTCCTGATCCCATGCCACCGCGTCATCACGTCGAGCGGATCGCTCGGCGGCTACCGCTGGGGCCCCGTCCGCAAACGCGCCCTGCTCGCCTGGGAAGCCGCCCGCAGGTCGGAACGTCCCGCCTTGTCATCCCGAGCGTAGCGCGACCCCTCTTGTCATCCCGAGCGTAGCGCGACGCGCGTAGTCGAGGGACCGCCGAGGACCGCTCGCGGCAGCCATCAGCGGATCGTGAAGCGGTACTCGTCCTTGCCGAGCGTCGCGATATCGCACTTCCCGCCGTTGTTCTGATACGTCACCGAGACTTTATTCGGATGCCAGTATCCCTCGCACGCGATCCGGTCCTCGGGCAACACCAGCCGCACCACGAACGATGTCGGCTTGCGTTCGTCCCAGACGGTGCAGCGGAAGTGATACGTCTGCCCGGGCTCGATGCGCTGCGCGAGATCCGGGAAGCAGTTCTTGAGGTGCGGCGATTGCGCTCGCACCTGTTGCGCGCGATCGTTCACGATCGACACCACGATGACGCGCTTCTCCGCCGCCGGCGCCACGCCGGATACCAGCATGAGTCCGGCCGCCAACGCCACGGCCCAAACAACACTACGCACGAACCCTCCTCACGGACGCGCGACGCGTTCGACGTCAGCCCGATTCTACCCGGTCATGCTCCGCCCGCGAGCACCGTGCGGACGCGGTCGCGATCCGCATCCGATGCGAGCGTGACGACCACACCCACGCCGCCCCGACGCAGTCCGTCCCTCCACGCATCCGTACCGACGCCGAGGCCGAGCAGTCCGCCGAGGATGCTGCCGCCGATCAACCCGACCGAGAGCCCGGACGCGCCGGTCAGCACGAGCGCGAGCGGCCCCGCGACCATCACGCCTCCCGCGACGAGCACCGTCCCGACCGCCGCCGCGATCAGCGCGCCGACCATGCTGCCGCCGATCGCGCCGACGACCACGCTGCTTTCGTCGGCCGCATCGCCCGGAACGTCGTGCTCGTCGAGCACCAAGCTGATGCGTTCGTGACCGTAGCCGAGCTCCTCGAGGCGACCCAAAACCGCCTCGGCCTCGGCGCGATCGCCGTAGAACATCGATTCGTACTCGCCCACCGTCGTGTACGTCCTATGAAGCCGGTTGCGTCGAGAGGCGTTCGAGCACGCGCCCCAGCCGTTCGTTCGCATCCGATGCGACCGGCGAGAGTTCAGAGCCGGCGCCGGCGACGCCGAGCATCGCGGTCGCGTCGATGGCGGAGACGTGCGTCGCCCCGTCGATCTCCTGGACCACGAGATTGCACGGCAGGAGCAGCCCGATCTGCGGCTCGGCCGTCAGCGCCCGATGGGCGAGCGTCGGATTGCACGAGCCCAAGATGCGATACGGGCGAAACGTCACGCCGAGCTTCTCGCGTAAGGTCGCCTGGACGTCGATCTCGCAGAGCACGCCGAAGCCCTCGTCTTTCAAGAACGCCTTGGCGGCGTCGACGGCGTTCTCGAAGGTCAGGCCGGTGGTCACGTCGCGCCCGTAGGCGAACGATTCGATGGTCGTTGACATACCGTCATCATAGGAGCCCGATACGCAGAAGTCGGGAACATTTCGCGAACGCCGTCCAAGGGCGGGCCCCGCCGGTAGCGAAGGGCCAAAGACCATGATCACCCCCGATCGCCCCCGCGCTGCCGACGCGCCCGACGCCCGTCCGTACCAGCCCGCTCCCGGTCCCGCCACCGTCCGCCGCGTCACCGCCGGAGCCATCAAGCGCCGCAAGGGCAAGGTGCTCTTCCCGGTCATCACCGCCTACGACGCCTCGTTCGCGCGCTTCGTCGAAGAGGCCGGCATCGACGTCATCCTGGTCGGCGACAGCCTCGGCAACGTCGTGCTCGGCTACGACGAGACCACGCCGGTCACCATGGAAGAGATGATCCATCACGCCGGCGCGGTCACCCGCGCCACCTCGCGCGCCCACGTGATGGTCGACATGCCGTTCGGCTCCTACCACGTCAGCAACGAGGACGCGCTGCGCAACGCCATCCGCTTGGTCAAAGAGGCCGGCGCGTCGTCGGTCAAGCTCGAAGGCGGCGCGCACGAGGCCGAAGCCATCCGCGCCATCACCTCGGCCGGCATCCCGGTGGTCGGCCACATCGGCGTCACGCCGCAGACCGCCAGCATGGGGCCGGGCTACAAGCCGCGCACCCATCGCGACCGGCTGATGGCCGACGCCAAAGCGGTCGAAGCGGCCGGCGCCTACGCGATCGTCCTCGAGGTCGTCGACGCCGAGATCGCCGGCGAGATCACCCGCGAGCTGAGCATTCCGACCATCGGTATCGGCTCCGGCCCGCAATGCGACTCGCAGGTGCTGGTGCTCTACGACCTGCTCGGCATGTACAAGCACTCGCCGTCGTTCGTCAAGCGCTACGCCGAAGTCGGCGCCGCCACCGTCGACGCCCTACGCAACTACGCCGAAGACGTACGAACCCGCACCTTCCCCGAATAGAACGCCCCGTATCCTCGCAAGCGCGGCGCCCCTTATCATCGCAAGCGCGGCGCCCCTTATCATCGCAAGCGCAGCGCGCCTTGTCATCCCGAGCGTAGCGCGAAGCGCGTAGTCGAGGGACCGCCGCCGGCCCGGGCGATCGCGTCAAGGGTTAACCCAAACCGCCGCCGCACACCGACCCTATGACCGACGGCGCGGTGCGCGTGCTGGTGCTCTCCGACACGCACGGCAATCACAAGAAGTTCCGCTCGCTGCCCGACGCGGATATCTTCCTGCACGCCGGCGACTTCACGCGCTACGGTTCCGGCGCCGAAGAGTTCGCCGTCTGGTTCCACAAGCTGCCGTATCGCGTGAAGCTGCTGACGCTCGGCAACCACGAAGGCAAGGACGCCGTGCAGAAGTACCGCCCCGAGCAATGGCAGGCGCTGTTCGGTCCGCTCCTTCTCCTCGATCGCGGCGCGCGCGTGAAGGTCCGCGATCGCGACCTCGTCATCCTGGGCCTACCCCACGCGACCGCACTCCCGCGCATCCCACCGGGCGTCGACATCGTGCTCTCGCACGAACCGCCCTATCGCATCCTCGATGCCGTCTATGGCGGCGGCCACGCCGGTTCCGAGACGGTCGCAGAACTCGTGCGGGACGCCCGCCCGCCGGTCCACGCCTTCGGTCACGTCCACGCCCGCGGCGGCGAACACGACCTCGGCGACCACACGACGCACATCAACGCCGCCACCCGAGGCGTCCTCTTCGACCTGTCCGGTCGAAGCGTCCGCGTCCTCGCGACCATCCGGCCCGCCTAGGTCTTCGCCGCCGAACGGGCCGCCCGAATCGTCAGCTCGTCGCCGCCCCGGACCTCGAACCGCACGTGTCCTTCGACCGACCGGACCGGCTTCGCTCGTTTGGAGCCGCGCACGCCGACCGCATCCAGCGGCACCCGCGAATCCGCGCCCGTCGGGATCAGACGGACGGTACACGTCATTCGCGGATCGCCCGCGACGCGATAGCGGTTCCTGGCGACCGACTGCAGCGGATATTCGCAGAACACCAGGAATGGCCGGCCGGGTATCCGGACGAAGTGACGCGTCGTGCAGACCAGCGCGAGGCCGGCGCCGTAGATCTCCTGGCCGACCTGCCCCGACTGCAGCGATCCGTCCTGCAGATCCTCGAGCGGGATCGCGAGTTCGCGTCGAACTGCGCCGTTGCGCGGTTTGGGCGCCAGCGCTTCGGCCGGCAGCTCGCCCGGATAGTAGCTCCACCCGCGCGAGACCAGCCATTTCGCGAACTCGCTCACGAGCAGCGTCACGCTCTTCGGCAGCTCGTCGCCGGCCATCGCCAATAGCTCGTGGAATTTCGCCAGTGCTTCGAGCTCTTCGTAGGCCGCGATGTACGGCGCTCCCCGCAGCGGGTAGAGCCCGAAGTAGGTCGAGTAGTGACGGGCGTTGCCGTAGCGCGACTCCCACAGCGCCATGTTGTCGAACACGTTCGCGAGCGCGATCAACGTCAGGTCGTAATAGCGCGCGTCGCCGGTCTTCTTCCACAGCCGGACGGCCGCCTCGGCCGCGAAGCCGGTCGTGTTCGTCTGATAGGAGAGGCCGAAACCGAGGCCTTCCATCGCTTCGGTCGCGAGCCGCGCCTCGTCGAGATACGTCCGGTCGCCGAAGAGGTCGTGCGCGTGCAGCATCACCAACGCGTAGAGCCCGGCCACGTCGTTCTCGCCGCCCGAGCCCTTCGACGCTTCGGACTGGATGACGTCGAGCGTCGTCAGGTCGAAGAAGATCGGCCAACGGTAGGCGAACCGCTTCGCCACCCGTATGGCGTACGGCAGCGAACGCTCGAGCATCGCGCGCGCGTCGGCCCGGCCCAACGCCGCCAGGCGTGTCAGGTTGAAGAGCACGTGGTACAAATACCAGCTATCCATCGCGACGTGGTTCTGGTGCTCGTCTTCCTTCTCGTCGAACCGCTCGCCGGGAAGCCAGCGGACCACCGTTCCCAGATCCTCCCGGAAGAACGCCGGTAAGCCTTCGGAGATCTCGCGGGACAACGCGAACGTGCGCCCCAGCCATCGCTCGAACTCCAGCAGCGCGATCAAGACCGTGAGCTGCACCATGCTCTCGGGAGGCTTGTTCTTGGTGTTCACGTACGGCGCCAGGTAGCGGCGTCCGCGCGCCTCGATCGTGCACTCCGGCGAGAGCGAGAGATCGTACACGGTCGCCAGCGCTCGCTTCGGCCAGTCGCGATAGGATCGCGGCCGGTCCGCCATTCGCGCCACCACCGCGGCGAGCGCGTCGAGGTAGGCCCGCGCGACCTCGCCGTCGTCCTTCGGGGCCTTCGGCCCCAGCACCAGATAGGCGTCCGAGAGCGTGTACTCGTCGCTCGCCAGCAGCGGGTGTTCCTCGCTGGTCGGCAGCGCGAAGCCGATCTCGGGCCACGTCCCGCCGACCGAGTCCTTCGGCGTCGTCTTGGTGTCCTCGAAGTACGCGGCCAGCGACGTGAAGTTCTGCAGATAGAACAGCGACGCTCCGCGCGTGCCGGAGCATGCGGCGAACAGCGACCCGGTCTGCGATCCGTGCTGACGGGTGTAGAGCCGCCCGCTCCGCTGCGGCGTCACGCCCTGCGTCTCGATCGCGATCAGGTCGCGCGGCTGGCTCGCCAGACGCAGATCGTGGCTCGGGATCAGGGTCGTCACGCTATGCAGCGTCGTCAGCCGGCCGTCCGTCCGCGTGTCGACCACGACCCGAAAGGCGCCCACGTCGGTCGATAGCTCGATGCTCGCGCCGTCCGGGCGCTTCTCCAGGTGACCGACCGCGATCGATCCGGTGGCGACGTGCGCGGCCCGCAGGGCGATCGTCTGCGCGCCGTCGGCGTCGACCACGATCCACAGCCCGCGCGCCCCGCGGTGCAGCGCGAACCGGAACGTCCGGACCGTCCAGCGCGCGAGGACGCCGTCCTTGCGCCCCAGCTCGCGCCGGACGTCCAACAACGCGGGTGAGGTCGGACCCTCGCTTCGCGCGATCATAGCAAGCCCATCGTGCCCGTCCGCGCGTAAACCAAACGGCGATGACTCCGGCGCCCGGTGGGTACGTTGCCTACGTGAACGATTCCACGCAGGCAGCTCGTCCGACGATCGTCGTCAGTCTGGTCCTGGTCCCGCCGAGCGCCGAAGGTACGGGCTGGGGTCACACCGAGACGGGGGCGTGCGTGGAGTTCTCGCGATCCCGGGAAGCGATGCTCCCGCTCTTCCATCGGCTGCGCGGCGCCGGACGGATCTCCCCGCCGCCGCCGGTGGTCATCGATGCCGAAGCGTGGGACGTCAGGCCGATCGACCGCGCCGCATGCCCGGTCCACGCCCTTCCGCCGATCTCCGAAGGAACGGCGATCGCGTTCGCGCCCTACTGACCGTAGAAGGTCGTGGTCGGATGCATCGCGACCTCACGACGCGCGTGCTCCAGGTGATCCGCCCCGCCTAGAGCGAGGCGACCTTCGCGTATCCCGCCGGAACCTCGAAAAGCGCGGCGTCGGCCGCGGTCAGCGTCCGCACGCGTCCGCGCATCATGATGTTGGCGATCGTGTTTGTCGGTAGTTGCGCCAGCGATAGATCGCTCCGCGAGAACAACGGCGTCGAGACCATATAGAGCAGGAAGTGGGGATAGAACGGCAACGCTGCGAGCGGGTCGGATGCGGGCATGACGTTGCAGCCGCTCATCGGCGTGAGCCGAGTCGGCGCCATCGTCAACCAGGGTGCGTAGGTCGGGGGCGGCTCGCCGGGTTCCGTCCGATTCGGATCGTAGAACGCGACGAACGACGCGAACGCCTGTGCGTACTTGCAGCGCGAGTCGTCGACCGTCTGGGTGATCCGCCCGGCATAGCCTTGATAGGTCACGCCGTCGACGGGCGTCGGTGGAAACGTATCCAACGTCGTGTGCAGGACGGCGGTCACGCTTGGCGCGGACGCCGGCGGTGCGGTTGGCGAGGGGCCGCTGGACACCGCATAGACCTCGGAATCGCCCTTGAAGACGGCGTAGGTCCGGGCGACCGGATCGATATCGATCGTCAGATGATCCATCGGACGTTGGATGACGATGCGTCCCGTGATCGGGTCCTCGATGCGTTCGTCGGCGCCCAGCCACGCGACGTGCCGCGCCTGGCCGATCGGCAGACCATCCGGTCCCGTTCGCGCACCTGGATTGGCCTTCATAGCGGCGATCTCGGCCGTCCAGGCCGCATCGAACTGCGTCGGCTGCAAGAGCGGACGCGAGCGGGTGACCGTCACGACCTGATCGTAGGCTACGCCGGTCGCATCCGGAGCGACCGTCGGAGCAGCATTCGCTGCAAGGACGAGAAGAACGATAGCGGCGATCATGTAGCACCCTCCATCGCGCCTACCTACGCGGGACGGGCGCGGCGTGCCTGCGGGTCGTCAGCCGTAGAAGGTCGTGGTCGTCGCCGCCGGCGCTTCTTCGCCGATGTGCTGCGTCGCGACGTAGGCGTCGGTCGCGGAGGTGAACTTCGAGAGGCGGGTCTTGAGCCACCGCGTCGCCATCGTCAGGCGGACGAGCAGCCCGCGCGTCAGGGTCGCGGCCATGAGCCACTGTCCGTCGGCGACGGCCAGCGAGATCGCCTCGGCCTCGGCCGCGAATGCGCGCGCGCCGACCGAGATCGCGCCCTGCCGCAGGTGGTCGCACATGAACAAGGACGTCGCAGTGTCGCCCGAACGCAGACATTCCGACAGCGCATCGACGCTCTTGAAGGCGTCGGGGAGCCAGACGGACTGCACGAACAGATACGTCGCTTCCAGCTCGCCGTCGAAATACTCTGCGACGCGCCGGACGTCGTGGGGCGCGAAGGGCGCTTCCCTCCGCTGGCGTCGTTCGGGTTGAGACATCGTGCCTCGACTATACGCCCATTCCTGGGGAAATGACAAAAGAATCGGCCCTCGGCCGTGTTAAGACCCGGTAATGGTTCTATTAGCCCGGCGCCTGCTTGGTCAAATGGGCCACCGGGACGTTGGGATAGACCCCCGTCAGGCAGCCCAGGCACATCTCGGCCCGCTTGCGCCCGGTCGAGGCCACCAGGGCGTCCAGGCTCAGGTACCCGAGCGAATCGGCCCCGGTCTTCTGCCGGATCTCCTCGACCGTATAGTTGGCCGCGATCAGCTCGTCGTAGCTGGCCATATCCACACCCAGGTAGCAGGGATGCATGATCGGCGGCGAGGTGATCCGCAGGTGCACCTCGGTCGCGCCGGCGTCGCGCAGCAGCCGCACGATCCGGGGCGTGGTCGTGCCGCGCACGATCGAGTCGTCCACCACCACCACCCGCTGGCCGCGCAGGTTCTCGACCACCGGGTTGAACTTCAACTGGACGCCGCGGCCGCGCATCTTCTGATCCGGGCTGATGAACGTCCGGCCGATGTACCGGTTCTTGATCAGGCCCTCGACGTACGGCAGGTCGCTCTCGGCCGAGTATCCGATGCCGCCCGGCACCGCGGAGTCCGGCACTGCCATCACCACGTCCGCATCGACCGGATGCTCGCGCGCCAGCGCCCGGCCCATCTCGTAGCGCGCCATGTAGATCGAGCGTCCCGAGAGCGACGAGTCCGGCCGCGCGAAGTAGATGTACTCGAACATGCACAGCGCGGACCGCTCGCCCTCGACGTGCACGACGCGCGACTCGATGCCGTCGGCCGAGATGCGCAGCACCTCGCCCGCCTTGATCTCGCGGATGTACTCGGCGCCGACCGTCAGCAGCGCGCACGATTCCGAGGCGACCACGTAGCCGCCGTCGGAGAACCGGCCCAGGCACAGCGGTCGAACGCCCCACGGATCGCGGAACGCGTACAGCTCGTCCTTGGTGCACAGTACGATCGAATACGCGCCGCGCGCCTGCCCGATCACGCTCGCGATCCGGTCCATCATCGTCCCGCTCGCCGCCGCCAGCGCCTTGCCGAGCACTTCCGTGTCGGAGCTGGCCAGCAGCACCGCCGTCGGCGGCAGCCCGTCGCGCAGCTCGTCGGTATTGGTCAGGTTGCCGTTGTGCGCGAACGCGAACGTGCCGATCGCGGTATCCTCGAGCAGCGGCTGCGCGTTGACGACCGCCGACGAGCCGGTCGTCGAATAGCGCGTATGTCCGATCGCGATGTGGCCGCTCAGTTCGCCGAGCACCTCTTCGTCGAAGATCGCGCCCAGCAGGCCCATCTTCTTGTGCGAGCGCAGCGTGTCGCCGTCGGCGGCCGCGATCCCGGCCGACTCCTGGCCGCGATGCTGCAGCGCGTACAGCGCGAAATAGGCAAGCCGAGCCGCATCCCGGCCCGGCGCGAAGATCCCGGTTACACCGCACATAAGAAGTAGTTCAGCCAGCCCTTAGTCGCGTCGGCGACCCCCGAAGATCTGGAGCAACGCCAGGAAGATATTGAGCGCGTCGAGGTAGATCTGCACCGCCATCTGGACCGGCGTGAGCCCGTCGCCCCCGGCCCGGATGCGCGCGAAGTCGAGCAGGGTCAGCCCCGCGAAGATCGCGAGCGTCGCCCACGCGTACGCCGTCGGGCTGATGAAGTGGAAGAACAGCGAGATCAGGCCGACCAGCACCAACGCGACGAGCGCCCCGAAGAGGATGCCCTGGAAACGCCGGAGATCCAGCCCGGTGATGTAGACGACGCCGCCGAGCACCGCCATGCCGAGCGCGGTCGTCATCGCCGCGTCGTAGACCACGCCAGGACCGATCGTGCTGACGTAGTTCCCGATCACCGGCGCGATCCCGACGCCTTCCAACAACGCGAACAGGTAGAAGAGCAGCAGCGACAGCGACTCGTTCGAGCGCGTCGCCCGGATCGCGAACAGCACCACGAACCCGATCAGCATCGCGATCATCGCGATTCCGAACGGGATGCCTTGCAAGAAATACGCGGCCAGGCCCGTGATGGCCATGCCGAGCGCCGTGATCCCGAGCACGTGCCCGAGCAGCGTCTGGGTCGGCATCGCGACCGCGAGACGGTTCGCATTCGCCGGTATCTGGAAGGCCATGCCGCCCCCGTTTCGCGCTTCCCGGCCTTCCCCTTGCAATCGAACATACGTTCGATGTACGCTCTAACGCATGACCGCTACCCGCCGCCTCGTCCCCAGCCATGCCGTGCTTGCCGGCCTCCCGGCCGACCTCGCGCGCGCCTCCTCCCGGCCCGCCCGGGTGGCGATCGGATGGCCCGACGACCCCTACGCCCGCCCCGCCGAGGCCCTGCTGATGCCGCGTCTCCTGGCGATCTTGGCCGATTTCGCGGTGCCCGCCGTCATCCGCACGCGATCGCCGCTGATCCTGCGCGACCTCGTCGCGCTGGCGCGGCTCGCGCGCGCCGCCGGCGTCCGCGTCTCGTTCCGCATCGTCACCCTCGACGACGTGCGCGTCGCCGCCCGACTCGCGCGGGCCGGTATCGACGTCGACGCCGCCCTGCTCCGCGCGATCGGCGGCCGGCTCGATGCGGCCATCGGCCGCGCGCGCATCGCACCGGAGGCACCGCGTCAACTCGGGCTGAACATCGCCGTGTGACCGCGCCGACGTTTCTGCTGCACCCGTCAGAGTTCGCAGCGCACGCCGTGCAGGGCGACTGGCCGGTCGCGCTCGCGGTCGTGCTCGTCGCCGGGCTCTCGCAGGCGATCGGCCAGAGCATCGTCCTCTTCGTCAACCGCGTCGCCCCGGTGCGCTTCGCGTTCAGCCTGTTGGTCGGCGCGGCGCTCTTCGTCGTCGGTTATGTCTTCCTGGTGCTGGCCACGTGGCTCACCACGCTGCTGCCCGGCGCGCCCCACGTCGCGCCCGTCGCGCTCGCGATCGCGATGGCCTACGCCTACGTGCCGCTGCTTTTCGCGTTCCTGGCCGCCATGCCGTACCTCGGCTCGCCCGCGTTGGCCGCGCTGCGCATCTGGCATCTGGCCGCGCTGGCGCTGGCGTTCGCCTCGCTCGCGCACGTCCCGGTCACCGACGGACTCTGGCACGTCGGCCTCGGCTGGCTGGTGCTGCAAGTGCTCGAACGCACCGTCGGTCAGCCGGTCGCCGATCTCGGCCGGCGCATCGCCGACGCGGTCGCCGGCGTCTCGCTCGCCGACGAAGGCACCGCCGTCCTCAAACGCGCCTGGGTCGCGATCAAACCGGCCAAACGCGACGCCGCCGCCAAGGCGAAGACGCGGCGCAACTGGACGAGCCTCGCGATCGGTCTCGCGGGGCTCGCCGCTTTCACCTACCTCGTCGCGCTGCTGCTCGACCCGCTCGGCCACACCATCTTCGGCTGGAACCAGGGCCTGCCGCTGGTCGTGCGATCGATCGTCGGCGTCGTCTGGATCGCGATCGTCGGGCTGGTCGCGGCCTGTCTGCTCGCACCGGTCGAGACGCTCGGATGGTGGGCCGGCTGGTACGGCGATCCGGTCGGGCCGTCGTCCGGCGGCGAGGCCGGGCTCGCCAATGCCGGCACGCTCGCGCGCCGCGGCGACGCCTCCGGCGCGATCGATCGCTGGGCCGTCTATCTCGACGGCGTCTCGCAGTCGAGTTCGACCTACACGCCCGACGTCGAGACGTTCCTCGACGCGCTCGTGCCGCGTTTGCCGCGCGGCACCGCCTTGGTCCGCGGCCTGATGACCTACTCGGTCATGAACAAGCCGCTCGACGCGAGCAGATCGCTCGGCATGTTCTGGGAATTCCTCGACGCCGTGCGCTTCAAGCGTCCCCAGAGCATCCTCGGCATGATCGTGAATCTGCGCAACATGCTGGTGGTCTCGATCTCCGCCGACGCGCGCTACGGTCCGCTTTACAACCGCGGCATCGCGCAGATCGTCTATGCCTCGCTCGTCGAGCACGGTTACGTCGCCGGCTCCGGAACGCCGCTCACGCTGATCGGCTACAGCGGCGGCGGTCAGATGTCGGCCGCCTGCGCGCCCTTGCTCGCGAAGGTCCTCGGCGCGCCCGTCGACATCGTCTCGCTCGGCGGCGTGATGACCGGCGACAACGACTTCCTCGCCGCCGAGCACCTCTACCACTTCGTCGGCAAGAAGGACGGCGTCGAACCGCTCGGTCCGCTGATGTTCGCGAGCCGCTGGAAGATCGCGTTCCTCTCCAACTGGAACCGCGCGCTCCGGCTGGGGAAGATCAGCCTGGTCGCCGCCGGTCCGGTCGGCCATCAGGTCCCGGGCGGGTACATGGATCCGCACGCGCTGCTGCCGGACGGCCGCACCCATCTGGCCGAGACGATCGGCAACATCTCCCACGTCCTGCGCGGCCAGACCGCCTACCTCGCACCGAAGATCCCGAAGCTCGTCAGCAACTACGAACGCTATCGCGCGAGCGACGTCAACCGCGAGGGATATTTCCCGGTGAGGCCGGTCGACGATCCGCGCTTCCGTCCCACCGCCGGCTGGATCGGCCGCTTGATCCTTCCGCAGCCCGCCGATCGCGAGCGCGTGCGCGGCGCGCTCTTCGAAGTCGTGCACGCCCCCGACGGGCACGAAGAACTGCTCGGCAGCATCGTGCCGCTGCGCTGGTCCGACGATCCGGCCGTGCGTGCCTGGGTCGAGGCCGTCACCCGCGACGTCGACTTCAGCGCGAACGCGTCCTACAGCAGCACCTACCAAGGCTTCGTCCAGCCGGTCCGCGTGAACCATTGGAAGCGCGTCGATCCGCTCGAGTCGCTGGCCGGCTCGCACCCGTACGACGACATCGTGGTCGCCCTCGACGACGATGCCGTTCTCGAAGCCGCGCCCGACGGCCCGGTGCTGCGCACGCGGCGCGAACCGGTGCAGATCACCGGCAGCCGCTATACGCTGCTGCACTTCGTCGGCCCGGCGGGCCGGGCCGACCGCTACCGCGTCCGCTTCTTCGACGGAAGCGACGGCGTCGTGCGCGTGCCGCACGTCGTCGCGAACGGCGACGACATCCTGCCCGCCTCCTCGCGCGATCTCGAGTCGTCGCCCGCCAACGTCGACGGCTGGTACGCCTACGGCGATGTCGACGCCGACGGCCTGTTCGTCGTGCGCGCCCTCGCGCCGCGCGCGCTGCTCCGTGTCGATCCGCAGCGCACGCTCGCGCGGGACCTCGTCTATCGCTACCTGCGCAAGGAGGCGTGGGCGGATGCGACCGCCCAGAAAGGCGCCTTCGCGACCGCCGCCTCCGGCACGTGGAACGAAGGCGACGACGCCCTGCTGCTTCACACGTACGGCGGCATCGGCGGCGCCAAAGCCGAGCCCTCGGCCAAGGGGCGGATCTACTTCGGCCACTTCGCCTACGGCCGGGCGCGCGTCGTGCGCGAACCGCTCGGCGGCGATCTGCGCTTCGAGATCCGCTACCATCAGGTCTACACCCACAATCCCGACGGTCTGATCGCCGGCGCGCATCACTGGTCGCGGTTCGTCGGCGATCGCCAATACGGCTGGCTCGGCTCGCGTCCGATCTGCGACGTCGCGCTCAAGCTCGACGCGTTCGCGCCGGTCTTCCCGGTGATGCTGCGCGAACTCGACGCCATGACCGCGCGCTACCGGATCGGCGACGGCACCGGCGCGACTTACGTCGGCGCCGCCAACAACTGCGCCCAAGACGCGAATCAGGCGCTCTTCGACGCGCTCACCGATCTCGACATCGCCACCCCGCTCGCCCGCCGGCTGCTGCGCGCTCTCGAACCGTTCGGCCACGCCCGCGGCGATTGGAAAGCCCGCACCGCCAACCTCGGCCGCACCATGGAAGACGCCCCGTGGTCCGGCCTGATCGCGGGCTTGACGAGTTGGCGCACGTTGCTGCCGCGCAAAGCCTCCGACACCGTCGCCAAGATCTTCCTACAGCACGGCGCCCACGCCTACATCATGCGAGCCACCCAGATCGGCGGCCACGACCCCACCATAGAACCCATCGTCCCCATGACGTTCTAACCGCGCCGTCTCCCCATGTCATCCCGAGCGTAGCGAAGCGCAGTCGAGGGACCACCACCCGGCCGCAGCGAACGAACCCTCATGCGGGTTACTACCTTGTCGTCATTTGCTATTGCCTTGGCACTTGCAGCGTCCGCGCTCGCGCATGCCGCCACCGCCAAGCCCGATCCGGTGCTCGACGCGCCGCCTGCCGGCCTGGTCCCGGCGACCGTCAAGCTCTCCGTCATCCTGGCGAAGCACGACGCCTCGACCGGCGCCCAACCGAAGTCGCTGACCGAGGACTGGACGTACGTCGATACCGGGCTGCGCGGGACCGAACACCTGGTCCGCTCCGGCACCGACTATCACTCGAAGATCAAGAGCGACGCGCAGACCGACGAGTACGGACAGCTCGCCGGGGCGCGCTGGCACAAGGACACCTACGGCTTCACTACCCCGAACACGGGCACCGAAGACGCGAGCTTCTACGTCCTGCGCGCGATCGAAGATGCATCCGATCCGAAGAACGACGTCGAGCTGGCCGGCCGGACCACCGGCGCATCGCCCGCGAACGTCGTCAAGGTGACCGTCCCCGGGGCCAAGCACCCGGAATGGATCTTCTTCGACGCGAGCACGTATCGCATCGTCCGCGTCGAGCGCGTCGCCGGCAAGCACCGCATCGCCGCCAGCTACGACGACTTCCGCACGACCGACGGCGTCACCCAAGCCTGGCACGTGCACGATTCCTACTGGGTCCCCGAATACGACGACGACTACCGCATGACGTCGTTCAAGGCCGGCGGCACGGTCTCGCCGTCGGAGTTCGCTCCGCCCGCGAACCCGGTCGTGACCGACACCACCGCGCGCGGCCCGCTTCCCTCGCAGTTCCCGTTCCTGGGCGCCATCATCGTCCGCATCACCGTGGGCGGCCGCGGCCTCGACTTCGAGATCGATCCGAGCGTCCGCTACAACATGATCGACGAAGACGTCGCGCAGCAGCTCGGGTTGCCGAGCTTCGGCAAGTCGACCCAGCTCTCGACCGGCGAGCGGATCCCCTACGATACGATCCTGCCGAGCGCCGATCTCGGTCCGATCCATCTCCAGAACTTCCCGGTCTACGCGACCGACATCGCCTGGCGCCCGGACGACTCGACCAAGATCGTCGGCACGCTCGGCTACGACTTCTTGGCGTCGCACGTCATCCACGTCGACTACGTGCATCGCCTGGTCGAGGTTCTCCCGACGTCGGCGCTGCCGCCCGCCCCGGCGAAGCCGATCGCCCACGCTCTCGACATCCCGCTCCAGTTCGACGACGGCGCACTCCTCGTGCCGATGGCGATCGGCGATGGGTTCACCGAGCACGCCCTCTTGAACACCGGCATGCCGTGGACGGTGGTCTTCGGCAACTACGTCGACGCCCACGCGGATACGCTCAAGGGCGCCGGCGGCGCCCACACGAGTTCGTTCGTGCCGTTCGCCGACTCGGCGTCCTACGGCAAGACGATCGACACCTGGATCGTCCACACCAACGTCCTATCGTTCGCCAACCTGAACTTCTCGGATCTTCCGATCATCGCGACCGAAGAATCGTACGACGAGCGCAGCATCGACGCCGTCGTCGGCTACGACTACTTGGCGTTCTACGACATCTACTTCGACTACCCGCACGACCGTCTGCTGCTCGTGCCGAACGACCGCTTCTACAAAGCGACCGGGAAGGTCAAACCCGATGCGCCGTGACGTCCTGCTGATCGCCGCCCTCGCGGTCGCGCTGATGGGGGCCGACGCGGCCGGCGACGACGGCACCGCCGCGCCCGCCGGGATCGCGCCCGCGAACACGACGCTCGCCGCCGTCATGGCCGCGCACCGCAAGGCCGTCGGCAGACTCGCGCCCGGCGTCCCCCGGACGCGGACCGAGCAGTGGAACGTGCACCTCGAAGGTTTGGACGGCACGCAGACCTCGGCCGAAGCAGGCAAGGACGACCGGAACGACTCGACCCTCGGGCCGTTCCACCGTGCCGACGGCACCTTCGGCGGCCGCGGCTGGCACCAGAACGAGAACGGCGAGGTCGTGCTCGAGCACGGGCTCCATCAGCTCGACGACGTCAGCGATCGTGCCGTCGCGACGCAGTCGAAGGGCGTCACGCTGCTGGGCGCGGTCGCCGCGCCGGTAGCCGCCTACGTCGTCAAGGTCGCGCCGCCGGGCGGCCGCATCGAATACCTCTACTACGCGCGCGACACCGGACTGCTCGTGCGCCGCGATCGGTCCGTGCGCGGTCGCCGCCGCATCACGACCTACGCGGACTTCCGCACGACCGCCGGCCTCACCGAGGCGTGGCACGTCCACACCACCGACGGTCGTCTAGAGAACGACGGCGACTACACGATGACCGCGCTCGCGCTCGGCAAGCCGGTCGATCCCTCGCTGCTCGCCATCCCGGCCGCGAAGACGCCCGTCTCGCTCTCGGGGCCGCGCGTCTCGGTGCCGATCAAGATGATCGGCGACCGCATCATCATCCCCATCACCATCGCCGGCCACACGGTCGATTTCCAGATGGACAGCGGCGCGAGCGGCATCGTCATCGACGACGCGATCGTCGACGCGCTCAAGCTCAAGACGTACGGTAAGGGCACGGGCGACACGGCCGGGAGTTATAGCGAAGGCTCGACGATCGTGCCGTCGATGACGTTCGGCGGCGTGACCATGACCGACGTGCAGGCGCAGAGCCTCCCGTTCACGTTCTGGTCGGACGCCAAGACGCCCGTCGCCGGCCTGATGGGCTTCGACTTCATCGACGGTGCCGTCATGCACATCGACTATCTCGACGGCACGCTCGAGGCCATCGATCCCAAGACGTTCGTCCCGCCGGCCGGTGCGAAGGCGCTGCCGATCGCGCTCGACGACGACGTCCCGCTGGTCGACGTCGGCATCGCCAAGGCGATCGGCCATCTCTTCATCGTCGACACCGGAGCCGATCGCAGCGCGCTCTTCTCGACGTTCGTCGCGGCCCATCCGGGCGACGTCGTCGACCAGGGTCTCGGCGATCAGATGGTCGCCTCGTATCCGTTCGTCACCGACTTCAACGGCGTCGGCGGCACGGTGAAGTACCGCCCGCTCCAGGTCGGCCCGCTCACCCTCGCCGGCATCGTCTTTCCGAAGTGGCTCTTCCAAGGGACGCACGACGCGCCGGCCTTCGAGGCCGACGACTTCGACGGCCTGATCGGCCAGGACGTGCTGCGCAACTTCGACGTTTACCTCGACTACGCGCACGAGAAGATCTGGCTCGTCCCCAACGCCCGCTACAACGCCCGCTGGGGCTGACCCCTTGTCATCCCGAGCGTAGCGAAGCGAAGTCGAGGGACCGCCGCCAGCCGGCGCGTCGGCGCGCGCTCCCGCGAAGCGAGGGGAGCGAAGAACGTTCCCTCTACCCGTTCGTCAACGAAGAAGGGCAGCTGCGATCGATATGCCGATCGCGGCCAGCCAGCCGACCAACAGCAGACGCGTGAGGTCGTCTTCCCTCTTCTCTACCTCGCGTAACGACCGCCCCGCGACCACAAAGCCGCCGTCGGCGGTCTGACGCACGACGATCGCCGCGCGGACACCCGGCCGCGGCTGCCACGTCACCCGGTCGTCGGGCGACGTGCGAGCGCTTTGAAAGACGCCGGCCGGAGGAAGAAGCCCCGTCCCGTCGAGCGTCGCGGAACCCTCGAGCAAATTACTGCGGCGATCGTAGACGGCTAACCAGGGTGCGAGGCTTCGCGCCACGTCGACGCGTGGATAGCGCGCGCGCTCGGCGACGACCTCCTGCCGAGCGATTGCGATACTCGTCGCGGCATCTTGCGTCATCTGGATCTGCGGATCGTCGGCCGACATCCGATAATTTTGCTGGACCGCTACAGCGACCGTGCCAAACGTTGTCGTCACGATTGCCATCGATAGAAACGCGCGTAGGATCCTCGAGCGCATCATGGCGAACCGTACCTTTGCAATACAGAGTTATTGTCTTTGTACCACAAAGCCCATCGCCAAGCAACCCGGGCAGGCCCTTTTCATCTCGAGCCCCGGCCCCTGTCATGAGCACCGGCTCCTTGTCATCCCGAGCGTAGCGCGAAGCACCTACATTCCGTGTCATCCCGAGCGTAGTGCGAAGCGCGTAGTCGAGGGACGAGGGACGAGGGACGAGGGACGAGGGACCGCCGAGCGCTACGTGCCGATATCGGTCCGGTAGGTCAGCTCCGTCGTGCCGATCTTTGCGGCGATCGTCTTGACGCTCTCGTAGGCGCGCTTCCGCGCGCTGGCCAGATCGTCGCCGACGCCGGTCACCGTCAGCACGCGTCCGCCGCCGGCCATCACCCGTCCGTTCGAGACGGCCGTGTTCCCCCAGAACGCCTGCGCGCCGTCGGGCAGCGCGACGTCGGCGTTGAGCCCGGCCAGCTCCTTCGACGACCGCGGATAGTCCGGCGTCGCCAGCACCACGCCGACGCACGTCTGCGGCGAGAGCGTCGCCAGGCTCAAGTCCATCGCGCCGTCCGCGACCGACGCCAGCAGCGCGGCGAAGTCGCCGGTCACCCGCGGCATCATCACCTGCGTCTCGGGGTCCCCGAAGCGCACGTTGAACTCGATCACGAACGGGCCGTCCTCGGTCCACATCAAGCCGAGGTAGAGCACGCCGACGTAGGTCTCGCCCTCGGCCAACAAGCCGCGCAGCACCGGCGCGACGATGCGCTCGCGCACCACGTCCATCATGTCGTCGGGGAATCCGATCGGGGGCGAGAACGCGCCCATCCCGCCGGTGTTGGGTCCGGTATCGCCGTCGCCCGCGCGCTTGTAGTCGCACGCGCCCGCGATCGGCACCATCGCGCGCCCGTCCGAGAGCGCGAACACGCTGACCTCGCGGCCTTCCAGCCGCTTCTCGAGCAGCACGTCCGAACCGCCGCCCGGCACCTTGCCCGGCCCGTACCAATCGCGCAGCACGGCCATCGCCGCATCCGCGTCGTCGCACACGACCACGCCCTTGCCGGCCGCCAAGCCGTCGGCTTTCACCACCACCCCGTCGCGCCAGCCGTCCAGCGCCTTGCGCGCCGTCTCGAGCGAATGCACCACCGTGAAGCGCGCGGTCGGCACGCCGTGCCGCTCCATGAACCGCTTCGCGAAGATCTTGCTCGACTCGAGCCGTCCGCTCGAGCGGCTCGGCCCGAACACCCGCAGCCCGGCGTCCTTGAGCTTGTCGCAGACGCCCGACGCGATCGACACCTCGGGCCCGACCACCACCAGGTCGATGCCTTCGGCCAGCGCCCGTTCCGCCAGCGCCCGGCCGTCGGTCGGCGAGATGTCCCAGTTCGTGCCGCGCGAGGCCGTCCCGGCGTTGCCGGGCGCGGCGAAGATCGCCTCGCACGACGGCGATTGGGCCAAACGCCACGAGAGCGCATCTTCGCGCGCGCCGTTGCCGACCACGAGTATCTTCACGGTACTATTCCCACTCCACCGTCGCCGGCGGTTTCGAGGTGATGTCGTAGGCGACGCGGTTCACGCCGCGCACCTCGTTGACGATGCGCGTCGAGATCCGTTCCAGCAGCGCGTGCGGCAGACGCGCCCAGTCGGCCGTCATGCCGTCCTCGCTGGTGATCGAGCGCAACGCCACCAAATTCGCATAGGTCCGGCCGTCGCCCATCACGCCGACCGACTTGACCGGCGTCAGCACCGCGAAGTACTGCCACGGCTTGGGATCGAGCGTCGCCGCCTCGATCTCGGCGCACACGATCGCATCCGCCTCGCGCACGACCGTCAACCGCTCCTCGGTGATGTCGCCGATGATCCGGACCGCCAGCCCCGGCCCCGGGAACGGCTGCCGCTGCACCACGTGCTCCGGCAGGCCGAGCACCCGGCCGAGTTCGCGCACTTCGTCTTTGAACAGCGAACGCAGCGGCTCGATCAGCGAGAAATCCATGTGTTCGGGCAGGCCGCCGACGTTGTGATGCGACTTGATCTTATGCCCGGCTTTGCTGTCGGGCGTCTTCGATTCGATCACGTCCGGGTAGAGCGTCCCCTGCACCAGATACTTCACGCCCGGGATCTTGGCCGCTTCTTCTTCGAAGAGCCGGATGAATTCGTGGCCGATGATCACCCGCTTGCGCTCCGGATCCTCGACCCCGGCCAGCGCGTCGAGGAAGCGCTTGCGCGCGTCGATCGCGATCACGTTGAGGTGCAGCACGTCGCGGAACGCCGCCACCACCGACTCGGCCTCGCCCTTGCGCAGCAAGCCGTGATCGACGAACACGCAGGTCAGCTGCTCGCCGATCGCCCGCGCCACCAGCGTCGCCGCGACCGCCGAATCGACGCCGCCCGAGAGCGCGCAGATCACCCGGTCGGAGCCGACCTTCGCCTTGATCTCGGCGGTCGCCGTCTCGACGAACGAATCCATCCGCCACGCGTTGCCGAGTCCCGCGATGCCGTGCAAGAAGTTGTCGAGCACCCGGCGGCCGCATTCCGAATGCACCACCTCGGGATGGAACTGCACGCCGTAGATCTTGCGCCGCGCGTCGCCCATCGCGGCGACCTCGCACCGGTCCGTCGACGCCAGCTTCTCGAACCCGTCGCCGAGGCGCGTGACCGAATCGCCGTGCGACATCCACACCCGCGTGGTCGGATCGACGCCGGCGAACAGCCCGGCGGCGCTCGCCGCCCGCAGCTCGGCCGGCCCGTACTCCGCATGGTCGAGCTTCACCAGCTCCGAGCCCAGATGGCGCGCGATCAGCTGCATCCCGTAGCAGATCCCCAGGATCGGCACGCCGCTGCTCAGCAGCGCGGGATCCACGTCGGGCGCATCCGGCACCAGTGTCGACTCCGGGCCGCCGGATAGGATGATCGCCCCCGGCGAGCGCGCCGCCAACGTCGCCCACGGCGTGTCGAACGGCACGATCTCGCAGTAGACCCCCGCCTCGCGCACCCGCCGCGCGATCAGCTGGCTATACTGCGCCCCAAAATCGAGAACGAAGACCGTCTCAGCCATTTGTCATCCCGAGCGTAGCGAAGCGAAGTCGAGGGACCGCCACCATGCTCTTGCTCTACGCCGCTTTGGTCGCGGCGATGGTGGCGTCGTAGTTCGGCTCGGTCGTCACTTCCGGGACGATCTCGACGTACTTGATCGTCTTGTCCTTGCCGATCACGACGTTGGCGCGCGCCAGCAGGCCGATCTCCTTGATGCGCAGGCCGTAGGCCGTCCCGAACTCGTGGGTCTTGAAGTCCGAGAGCATCGAAAGACCTTCCACGCCTTCGGCGCCGGCCCAGCGGCCCATCGCCATCGGCAGATCCATGCTCACGACGTACGCCTTGGCGCCGTCGCCCAGCTCTTCGACCCGGCCGTTGAACGTCTTCGATTCCAGCGAGCAGACGCCGGTGTCGAGCGACGGCACCACGATGAGCAGCGCGTTGCGCGTGCCGCCGGCGGTCACGTCGTCGAGCGAGACCGGCTTCATGTCGCCGCCGGTCAGGTGCAGTTCGGGCGCGGCGTCGCCGACCTTGACGGTCTTCCCGACGAGCGTCATCGGATTGCCGCGCATGGTGATGACGCCGGTGACTTCTTCTGCCATGATGTTCCCCATTCGAGCGAAATCGAGTGTCTTCGTAGTGTAGTGGTCTTAGGTTAAGATCTCTTGAAGGCGGTCGGCATCGCGCGCGAACGTCACTTCCATCGCGATACGTTCTCCGACCGAGACGTCGCGTCCCCAGCGGTAGGCCGAGTATGGCGTATAACGCGTCCCGGGCGATCCCGGGATGCGCAGCGAGACGTCGTAGCACACGAACGCCTTGGGCGGTCCAGCCACGATCACGCACTGCAGCGCGAACGGTCCGATGATGCCCGGCGGCTTGGCCGCCTTCGCCGCGGCGACGAAGCGCTCGCCCATCTCGAACGCCTTCTCCAGCGTCGACTCGGTCAAGGTCGTCGCGATGTGGCCGGCCTCTTCCAACCGCATCGGCACCGAGCGCAGCCCGTCGAACGCCGAGGGCGGCACGTTGCGGAAGCCTTCCAGGTTCGTCTGCCGGCGGGTATCGGTCCCCATCAGCTCCAGCTCGCCCAGGATCGGCGAGTAGAAGAAATTCAGATTGACCGACGGCCCGAGCGCGTACTCCTCGATCACCGCGCCGCGCAATCCGTCCTCGGTCACCATCCCGGCGGCCAGGAGCTTCTCGGCCTGCTCGCGGTATTCGGCCGGCGACGAGCACAGGAAGAACGCCCGTTCGAACGAGATCTTCGCGTGCGGCGCTTTCACCATCACCAGCCGGTCGATCGCATCGGCCGACGGGAACTGCAGCGGATAGCGGATCCCGGCCGCTTCCATCAGGGCGTACTGGTTGTTCGCCTCGCCGCGCTCCTCGGCGCGCAGCAGCGATCGGCTGCCGAAGAACGGCACCTGCATCTTCGCTTCGATCTGGTCGTACGAGTACTGCTGGTGGAGGTACACCTCGAACGACCGGTTGGCCACGAAGATCGCGTTCTGCGCGAACAGCGCCGCCTGCACGTCGTCGTCCAGGAGGTCGGCGAACTTGTCGAGCTGATACGTCGAATCCACGCACCCGCGCGCCGGCACCGAATCGTCGCGGAAATAGTACCGCAGGTACGTCTTCTCGCGCCCCTTCTCCGTCACGATCAGATTGCGCAGCCCCTGGAGCCGCGCTCCGTAGGCCACATCCAACGCCGAATGACTGCCGATCGAGCAGAGCGCCAGGCGCGACCGATCGTAGGCGGAAAGCGCCCGGGAAACCGATTCATGCACGTCCCCCCGGTACGACATCAGGCTCGCCTTGTCATCCCGAGCGTAGGCGCGAAGCGCCGTAGTCGAGGGACCGCCACTCGCGCCGCGAACGACGCCCGCGATGGCAACCCTCCTGATCCGGAACGCCGCCCGCATCGAGACGTTCGACGACGCCGATGCCGCCTACGACGGCGGTTCGATCTTCGTGCGCGACAACGTCATCGAGCAGATCGGCCCATCGGCCGCCCTGCCGCAGACCGCGGACCGGATCGTGGACGCGAGCGACTGCATCGTCATCCCGGGCCTAGTCAACACGCACCATCACTTCTATCAGACGCTCACGCGCAACGTGCCCGGCACCCAGGACGCCAAGCTGTTCGATTGGCTGACGACCCTCTATCCGATCTGGGCGCGCATGGACGCGGAAGCGTTCCGCAGCGCGACCGGCGTCGCGCTCGCCGAACTGCTCAAGTCCGGCTGCACGACCGCCTTCGACCACACCTACATGTGGCCCAACGGCGCCCGCGTCGACGACCAGGTCGATGTCGCGCGCGCCATGGGCGTCCGCTTCCACGTCTCGCGCGGCTCGATGTCCGTCGGCCGTTCCAAGGGCGGCCTTCCGCCGGACTCGTGCGTCGAGGACGAAGACGCCATCCTGGCCGACTGCGAACGCGTCGTCGACGCCTTCCACGACGCCTCGCGCTACGCGATGACCCGCGTCGTGCTCGCGCCCTGTTCGCCGTTCTCGGTCTCGCCCGATCTGATGCGCCAGAGCGCCGACCTCGCGCGCCGCAAGGGCGTCCATCTGCACACCCATCTCGCCGAAACGCTCGACGAAGAACACTTCTGCCTCGAGACGTTCGGCCGCCGCCCGGTCGAACTCGCCGAAGACCTCGGCTGGGTCGGCGCCGACGTCTGGTACGCGCACATGGTGCACCCGTCGCCCGATGAGATCGGCCGCCTCGGCGCCACCCGCACCGGCATGGCCCACTGCCCGAGTTCCAACATGCGCCTCGCCTCCGGCGTCGCCCCGATCGGCGCGATGCGCAAAGCCGGCGCACGCGTCGGCCTCGCCGTCGACGGCTCGGCATCCAATGACTCGTCGCATCTTTTGATGGAAGCGCGCCAGGCGCTCCTCGTGCAGCGCGTCCACAACCTCGATCCGGCCGCACTCACCGCCCGCGAGGCCCTACGCATCGCGACGCGCGGCGGCGCCGAAGTCCTCGGGCGCGACGACATCGGCCACCTCGCCGTCGGCATGGCCGCCGACATCGTCGGCTTCCGCCTCGACACCCTCGATCTGGCCGGCGGCGCCATCCACGACCCGCTCGCCGCCCTCGTCTTCTGCACGCCCCCCAACGCCGACTTCGCGATCGTCAACGGCATCCCCAAGATCGAACACGCCGCCGTCATCGACCTCGACGTACAACAACTCGTCGCGACGCAGAATCGCATCGCAAAGCAACTGCTAGCTTGATCCCCCCCTGTCATTCCGAGCGTAGCGCTTCCTATCTTTGTCATCCCGAGCGTAGCGCTTCCTATCTTTGTCATCCCGAGCGTAGCGAAGCGTAGTCGAGGGACGAGGGACCGCCGCGCTAGGGAACCGGCCCCGCCGAGATCGTCTCCAGCGTGACCGTCCGCCGTTGCCCCGGCGTACCCGGTGCCGGTCGCTGCGCCAGCACCGTGCCCAACCGCGCCGGCGAGCGGCGGGCCGCGACGCGGATGCCCAGCTTGGCGGCGGCCAACGTGCGCGCCGCCTCTGCCAAGCTCCGTCCGACGACGCCCGGAACCGCGACCGGCGGCAAGCCCGAACTCACCACCACGCTCACGCTCTCGCCCTTGCGCAGCATCGCGCCGGGCGCCGGCGCCTGCGCGACCACCATACCGCTGCGAAGGCGTTCGTCGGCGCGATGCGAGACGGCCGATACCAGTCCGGCGACTTCGACCGCCTTGAGCGCGCTCGTCTCCGTTCGCCCGCGCAGGTCCGGAACGCGCACGTCCGCCTTCGGACGCAGCGCGAATGCCGCGACCACGATCAGCAGCACCGCGACCGTCGCCGCGAGCGCGATCGGCGCCCACGCCGGCACGACGTACGCGTGCGACTGCCGCGCGCGCATCACCGGCACCGGCCGCGCCTGCACGATCGTCGGCGCCTCCGGGCCGAACGCCGGCGTCCGCGCCCGCTCCAAGGCCGCCAAGTCGGCGTCGAGTTCGTTCGCCGAGGCGTACCGCGATGCGGGGTCTTTCTGCAGCAGACGATGCACGATCGCGGCGAGGCCCGGGCTCATGAACGCCTGCAGATCCGCGGCCGCCGGCACCGGCGCCTGGACCTGCGCGAGCGCGACCGCCAGCTCCGACTCCCCCGCGAACGGCACCTCGCCGCTGCGCAATTGATAGATGACGATCCCGAGGCTATAGAGGTCCGACGCGGCAGTGACCGGCCGTCCCTGCGCCTGTTCGGGCGAGCAGTAGTGCGCGCTGCCGACCATGTGTCCCGGCCGGGTGATCGTGAAGTCGCCTGGGGCAGCCGTCTTCGCGAGCCCGAAATCGACGACTTTGACGACGCCGTCGGCCGCTAGGAGCACGTTCCCGGGCTTGATGTCGCGATGCAGGACGCCGCGTTCGTTCGCGACCGCGAGCGCCTGCGCGATCTGCCGCGCGAACGCGACCACGTCGGCCTCCGGCAGCGGCCCGTCGCGGGCCAGCACGGTTCCGAGCGATGGTCCGTCGACGTACTCCATCACGATGGCGTGCGAATCGCCGTCGCTCAGGATATCGTGGATGGCGGCGACGTTCGGGTGCGCGACGGTAGCGGCGGCCCGCGCTTCGGCATAGAAGCGCGCGAGGAATTCCCGGTCGAGCGCGTATGCCGGTTTGAGCACTTTGACCGCGACCGTCCGCCGGAGTACGCGATCGTACGCGCGCGAAACGGTGCACGTCGCGCCTTCGCCGACCGGCTCTCCCAGCAGGTAGCGGTCTCCAAGCAAGCGGGATGCCGAGCGTGCCATAGGTCGTACGTTCCCGTTTTCATGCCAAAAGCGAACATCCGCCTCGTGCCTGCGACATTAGGCGCTTTCCGACGTGAGAAGTTTCGACGAAACCGAGAGGCCTCTAAGCGAAGCCGGGTAAAGTCACGGATACGCGCTAGTCCTATCCACCCGGAACGATCGTGCGTCGACCTCAATAGACCGGTCCCAGCGTTTCGGAAGCGCATTCCTCGAAAGTAGTCTCTCGCATGGCTCACGCCAAGAAGATCAACTGGCCGATCGCGATCAGCATCGGTGCCATCCACGTCATCGCGCTGGCCGCGGTCATCCCGGCGCTCTTCTCCTGGTCGTCGTTCTTCCTGATGATCGGCCTGAGCATCGCGACGTGCGGCATCGGCATCTCGCTCTCGTTCCATCGCTCGCTCACCCATCGCGGGCTGCGCCTGATCAAGCCGTTCAACTACATCGCCGCGTTCCTCGGAACGCTCGCGCTGCAGGGCGGCCCGGTCACCTGGGTCGCGACCCATCGCCAGCACCACGCCGCCACCGATAAGGAAGGCGATCCGCACGGCGCGGACCGCGGCTTCTTCTGGTCGCATTGCGAATGGCTGATCCGCAACAACGACGCCGTTCCGAACGACGCCGAACGTGCCCGCCTCGCGCCCGACCTCTACAACGATCCGATCATGATGTTCCTCGACAAGAACAGCGTGCTGCTCCAGATCGCGCTCGGCGTCGGGCTCTACTTCTTCGGCGGTCTCTCGGCCGTCATCTGGGGAACGTTCGTCCGCCTGACCGTGATGTACCACTCGACCTGGCTCGTCAACAGCGCGTCGCACATGTTCGGCTACCGTACCTACAAGACCAACGATCTCTCGCGCAACAACTGGTGGGTGGCGCTCCTCTCCTGGGGCGAAGGCTGGCACAACAACCACCACGCCTTCCAGTTCTCGGCCCGCCACGGTCTGCGCTGGTTCGAGTTCGATCCGATCTGGCTCGCCATCCGCGGTCTCGCCGTCGTCCGCATCGCCCGCGACATCAAAGTCCCCAGCCTAGAAATGCGCCAACGCCTCTCCCTGTCATCCCGAGCGTAGCGCCTCCTCTCCTTGTCATCCCGAGCGTAGCGCGAAGCGCGCAGTCGAGGGACCGGCGCCCCCCTTGTCACTCGCTTCGCCCTCCTAGTCGTCGAGATCGGCGAAGGCCTCGCTCACATCGAACACCAGCCAAGGAGCTGCCGCATGTTCGAATCGTTCGTCGCTCGCATACGTGCGAACACCGTCGCGAGCGTGCGCGATAATGACGCGCTTAGCCGGGTCGACATCCAGCACGAGTACCGCGCCGGTGGCGAGATAACGCGCCGTCTTCCGTTCGCGTAGCCCCGGTCGGCTCGACGGCGAGCGAACCTCGACCGCAACATCCGGTGAAAACGGCGGAATCTCGCGGTCACCTTTCGGTAAGACCCGAAGCCGATCGTACGAGGCGAAGGATACGTCGGGCTGAAGGATCGAGTCGGTCCCGTCGACGTCGCCAACACGGAACTCCCATTCGGTACCGACCCTACCCGTCGTTCCAGCAAGACGACGGAGAGCAATGGCCATGGAGAGTTGAACGGTCGCATGGGTTTGACGCGGGCTCACCTTCGCGTACCGCACGCCGTCGAGGGTCTCGAAGTATTTCGGCTGATAGGACGTCGGCATAATCTTCCACCGCCAGTCTATCACGCGAAAGCGCCTGACCGACAAGCCCGCGAAGGCCGGCGGCGTCACCGAAATTGGTCAGTCAACCAAACTTCTCTTCTTCGACGACGCCGGCAGTGGTCGTCGCGCTCTCTCCTGGGGCGCCTCAACCCGCTAGCGCTTCCTCTCTTTGTCATCCCGAGCGTAGCGCGAAGCGCGTAGTCGAGGGACCGCCCCCACCTACCGCCCGTCGGCAACCGGCGCCGAGAGGACCCAACGACGTGAAGTTCTTCGGGGTCGGTTGGCCGACGAGCTCAGCCCAAATCGAACGGCGCAAAATACGCGATGTGCCACCACGTATCGACGCTCACGCTCGGGAAGTCGCCCCCCGATCGGAAACCGCCTTGATCGCGCGCAGGACGCGTTCCGGCGTCATCGGGAGCTGCGTGACCCACGCGCCGGTGGCGTCGTGGATCGCGCTTGCGACCGCGGCCGCGAACGGCACCAGCGGCATCTCCGACATCCCGCGCGCGCCGTACGGCCCCTGCGGATCGGCGTGCTCGACGATGACCGGATACACGTCGGTCGGCATATCCAGCGTCGTCGGCAGCAGGTAGTTGCTGAAGTGCGGCGTGAGGATCTTGCCGTCTTTGCAGATCAAATTCTCGGTGAGCGTATACCCGACGGCCTGCGCCAAGCAGCCCTCGATCTGTCCCTCGACCTGCTGTTTGTTGATCGCCTTGCCGACGTCGTGCACGCTGATGATCTTGGCGATCCGCACCTGCCCGGTGCGCGTGTCGACCTCGACTTCGACCGCCTGCGACGTGTAGCCGTAGCAGAAGTTCGGCGTGCCCTTGCCGGTCTCGGGATCGAGCGGCGTGGTCGGCGTCGGACGGAACTGCACGGTCGCCTTCGCATCCGTGCCCGGGAACTTCGCGAGCGCGGCCTTGGCCGCGTCGTGCACCGCGCGTCCGCCCATGAACGTCATGCGCGAGGCCGACGCGCTGCCGGCGTTCGGCGCTTCGTCGCTCGCCTCGGCCACGATCTGCACGCGGTCGAGCGGGCAGCCCAGCGCCTCGGCGCAGATCTGCCGCAGGATCAGGTGCGCGCCCTGGCCGACGTCGGCCGCGCCGACGCGCAGCAGCGCGTGCGTGATCTCGCTCACGCCCGAGAGTTCGACCGTCGCGGTCGCCTGATCCGGATAGCCGAACGAGTAGCCGACGTTCTTGATGCCCGACGCGAAGCCGTGGCCGCGTTTGATCGGCCCCTTCGGCGCCGCCACCGGCTTGCCGTAGCCTAGCCGCGCCTGCGCTTCTTCTTCGCAGCGTTCCAGGCACTCCATCGCACCGACCCCCGCCGGCAGCGTGCATTGCGTCGCCCCGACGTCGCCTTCGACGAAGATGTTGCGCCGCCGCAGCTCGACCGGATCGATGTCCAGCGCATGCGCCAGGCGCGTCACCATCGACTCGACCGCGAAGTGCGCCTGCGGGCAGCCGAAGCCGCGGAACGCGCCGCTCGGCACGTTGTTGGTATACACCGCATAGCCGTCCGACCACACGTTGGCGATCCGGTACGAGCCGCCCGCGAACAGCGTCGCGCCCTTGAGCACTTCCGCACTGGTCGATTCGTACGCGCCGCCATCCGCGACCAGTTCCGTCTGCGCGGCCACGATCGTGCCGTCGTTCTTGGCGCCCCACTTAGTGCGGATGAAGTACGGGTGGCGCTTGTGGTGCCCGATGATCGACTCGTCGCGGCTCCACACGATCGCGGTCGGCCGCTTCAGCTTCCAGGTCGCAAGCGCCAGTAGCGGCGCCACGTTGAGATCCTCGCGGCCGCCGAACGCGCCGCCGATCTTCGCGTAGCGGATCGCGACATCGTCTTCGGAGAGCTGCAGCATCTCGGCGATCTGGCGCAGGTCTTCGTGCAGCCACTGACCGGCCGTCTCCACGACCAGCTTCTCGCCTTCGTAGTACGCCACGCCCGCGTCGGGCTGCAGGTACGCGTGTTCCTGCCAGCCGGTCTCGAACTCGCCCTCGAGCACCACGTCGCAGGTCTTGAACGCCGCCTCGCAGTCGCCGTAGCGGATGCGGACGTGTTCGAGCACGTTGCTCTCGCGCTCGTCGTGCACCAGCGGCGAGTCCGGCGACATGGCCGCGCGCGCGTCCACCACCGGCGGCAGGTCTTCGTAGCTCACCTCGACCAGTTTGGCGCCTTCTTCGGCCGCCTGCGCGGTCTCGGCCACCACCAGCGCGACCCGGTCGCCCCAGAAGCGGACCTTGCTATCGCACAGCAGCGGCTGATCGGCCTTCACCAAGCCGTAGCGATTGTAGGGCACGTCGACCGCGGTCAGCACCGCCACCACCCCCGGATGCGCCAGCGCCTTGGCGCTATCGATCGCGAGGATCTTGGCGTGGGCGCGATGCGCGAACACCACCTTGAGCCGCAGCATGTCCGGGCGCACGAGATCCGCCGGGTACATGGCCGTGCCGGTCACCTTGCCCAGCGCGTCGTGACGCGGTTCGGATTTTCCGATCAAGCTCACGCCTTCGGCCTCCCGGCGCGCGCGACCGCCGCCGTGTCGTTGCACGAGATCATCGCGTCGAGGATCTTGCGATAGCCGGTGCACCGGCACAGGTTGCCGCTGATCGCCTGCTGGTGCTGCTCGAGCGTCGCCGACGGGAACTCTTGCAGGCCCTTGGCGCCGGCCATCAGCATGCCGGGGATGCAGAACCCGCACTGCACGGCCGCATTGTCGATGTATGCCTGCTGCAGCGGGTGCAGGTGCTCGCCCTCGGCCAAGCCTTCGATCGTGGTCACCGACTTGCCGTGGATCTGCGGCGCCGGCACCAGGCACGACATCACCGCCGCGCCGTCGATCCAGACCGTGCATGCGCCGCACTCGCCTTCGGCGCAGCCCTCTTTCGCGCCGGTCAGGCCTGCGTTCTCGCGCAGTGCGTTGAGCAGCGTCTTGGTGGCGGCGCCTTCCAGCTGCCGCGGCTGGCCGTTGATGGTGGCGTCGATCGTGCCCGCGAACGCGGGCGCGCCGGCGGATCGTTCGCCGGTGTCGAGCAAGACCGGTTCGCGCGGCAAGTTCTCCGCCTGCTTGCCGTCGCGCATCCGCTCGAGCGCCTCGATCACGTAGACCGCGACCGTCTCCTTGCGATACTCCGCCGAGCCGCGCACGTCGGCGATCGGCCGCACCTCGCCGGAAGCGATCGTAGCCGCCAGCGCGATCGTCGCGTCGTCCAGCTTCTTGCCGGCCAGGAACGCCTCGGCCTCGGGCACGCGCACGATCGTCGGCGCCACGCAACCGATCGCGATCCGCGCGCACTGCACTCGGCCGTCGCTCTCGAGCGCCACTCCGGCCGCGAGCGCGATCACCGAGATCGCCTGCGCGCGCCGCAACCCCAGCTTCAGGAAGATGCTGCGCTCGTCGGGCCGCGTCGCCCGTACCCGGATCTCCACGAGCAGTTCGTCGGGCGCCATCACGGTCGTGCGGAAGCCGGTGAAGAACTCGGCGATGTCGACCGTCCGCTCGCCCCGCTCGCTGCGCAGCACGACCGACGCGCCCAGCGCGACCAGCGGCGCGATCGTGTCGTTGGCCGGCGATGCGGTCACCAGATTGCCGGCCAGCGTCCCGCGCGTGCGGATCTGCGGCGCGCCCACCTCGGCGCAGGCCTGATAGAGCGAGAGCGCCCGGTCGCGCGCGTCGCGCGAAGCCAGCACGTCGTTGTGGGTGGCCAGGCCCCCGATCGCGATCTCGTCGCCTTCGCGGCGCACGTACTTGAGCGCGTCGAGCGCCGTGATATCGATCAGCGTCTGCGTGAGCTTGATGCCGCGCTGCAGCTCGACGAGGACGTCGGTGCCCCCGGAGACCATCCGCGCGTCGGCCCCGTGCTCGCCGAGAAGGCGAAGGGCTTCAGCCTCTGTAGTAGGCCGAAGATAGCTGGAATACATCATGCGGGTTTCGATATTTCGCCGTGGAACCCATGCGGGGTGCTCGAACTCCTCGATACCGTGCGCGCGTGGCAGCGCGACGGCCGGCCCGTCGCTCTCGCCACCCTGGTCTCGGTCCAGCACTCGGCGCCGCGCGATCCGGGCGCCGTCTTCGCGGTCTCCGGCGACGGACGGCTGGCCGGCTCGATCTCGGGCGGCTGCGTCGAGGCTGCGCTCGTCGACGAAGCCCAGGCCGTCCTGCGCGATGGGCGCGCCCGCGTCGTCAGCTACGGCCTCTCCGACTCCGAAGCCCAAGCGGTCGGACTGACCTGCGGCGGAACCCTGCGGATCGCGGTCGAGCCGCTCGACCCGGCCTTCTGCCAAGCCCTCGAAGATCGCGTCCCGAACGTGCTCGCGCTGGCGCTGCGTCTCGATGAAGCCGGCGTCGGACGCCGGCTCGCCGTCTTCAAGGAGACGACGCTCGGCACGCTCGGCTCGGCCGCCCTCGATCACGCGCTCGCGACCGAGATCCGCGAGGGCGGCGCCGTCCTGGAGCCGCACGTCCGCATGCTCGGCAAACGCGGCGAACCGCACGGCGACGTCGAGCTGTTCGTGGATCGCGTCGCGGTGCCGCCCGAGATGTACGTCTTCGGCGCGATCGACTACGCCGATGCGATGGTGCGCATGGGGCAGTTCCTGGGCTACCGCGTCACCGTGATCGACGCGCGACCCGCGTTCGCGACGGCGGAGCGCTTTCCGGGTGCGGATCGGGTCGCCGTCGCTTGGCCGCACGAGTTCCTGGCCGGCGCTCGGGTCGACGAACGCACCGCCATCATCGCGCTTACCCACGACGAGAAGTTCGACATCCCGCTCTTGCTCGAAGCGATCCGTACCAAGGCCGGCTACATCGGCGCGATGGGCAGCCGCAACACCCACGCCGCGCGCATCGATCGTCTCGGCGCCGCCGGCGCGACCGATGCCGAACTCGCGCGCCTCAACGCCCCGATCGGCCTCGATCTGGGCGCGCGAACGCCCGAAGAGACCGCACTCGCGATCGCCGCCGAGATCGTCGCCCTCCGCCACGGAAGGTCCGGCGGCAGATTGACCGGCGGTACCGGTCGCCTACGAGGAACCGTCTGACCGCCTCGGTCGACGCGCGCACGCACCTCGTCATCCCGAGCGTCGGAAGCGCAGCGACCAGAGTCGAGGGCCCTCGGATCTAGGAGACGAGATTGACGATCTCTTGTCCTTGGGTCTTCAGGCGACGCGCCTTCTGTCCGGGCGCCTTCTGCGCGGCCGGCTTGGGCGCGGCCGGCTTCGGCCCGGCGGTGGTGCGGGGACCCGTCTTCGGCGGCTCCATCCGGGCGCGTACGCGCGCGACCTCCTCCGCGATCTGCGTCACGGTGGCGCGCAATTCGTCGATCTCGCCGAGCGCCGCGGTCAGTGCCTGTCCGGTCGCCTCCGACGTCTGTAGATCCTCGGAGAGTCTGGAGATGCGTTCCAACGCGGTCACGCGCGCATCATCGGCCTCGCGGAAACGCTGCTGGGCGATCCGCATCTCACGGTCCGCCTCGGCCAAATGACCCCGCGTCTCTTCGAGTTCGAGGCGGACGGCGTCGAGCGTGCGCGCTTGCGTTTCGATCCGCGCGGTCGCGGCCGCGAGCGCGGTGTTCGCCTCCAGGAACCGGCGGCTCAGTGCCGCGTGTCGGCTCGCATCGTCGAGCGGCATCGCCCGGACGACGAACTGCAGCGTCGCGCATTCGGGATCGCTCTCGATCTCGGCGACGGTCGCGGGTGGGTACTGGTCGCGGTCGACATCGGGCACCAGATCCGACCGTTCGAACAAGGGCAGCGTCGTGCGCTCGGTCCGGTCGACCGCGAAACCGGCGCACAGGAAAAGTTCGTCCAAGCTCTTTGCCGTGAAGAACCGGATGTGTGTCTCGTCGAGCAGGCCGTACTCCGAATAGTCGAAGCGGCCGGACAGCATCGAGAGCCGGATCGCGCCGTGCGCGATGTTCGGGATCGACGCGACGATGTAGCCGTCCTGGGTCAGCGCTCCGCGCGCCTCCTCGAGCAGCCGCAGCGGGTCGCGCAGGTGTTCGAGCACGTCGCCGAACGCGACCACGTCGAAGGTCGCGCCGCCCAGCAGCGGCAGCAGCGATTGGATATCGAGGTCGGCCAGGATCGTGCGCTCGCATCCGTCGCCGGCCAGGGCGAGCGCCTCGGGATTGGCGTCGATCCCCGTCACAACGCAGCCGTTCTTCCGAAGCAGACGCGCGAAGTACCCGCTGGCACACCCGACGTCGAGCACGCGCTTGCCCTCGCCGATCATCGCCGCCATCCGCGTCAGGCTGGTGTCGGCATCGGAACTCCCGCTCTCGAGCTCGGCGTGGGCCGGATACTCCTTCGGCCCGCTAGAGATCATCATCCGTCAGTGTACCCGCGCGTCGTCATGTTCAAAGATCCGCCTCGGTCCATCGGAATGCATTCCCTCCACCGTGCCTGCGGCCTGCTCGCCATCCCCGTCGGGCTAGGACGACTCGCCGGGGGCGTCGGAATCAGTTTCGGACGCATACGTGGAACCCCGGGTCCATGA
>JANWKW010000110.1 GCA_025451135.1 Vulcanimicrobiia bacterium
CGGCGATGCTGTTCGCGTGGGGCGGTCCGGCCGCGATCGCGGCGGGCCAGCTATTCTTGCCGACGGCGTACGTATGCGCGATCGTGCCGTCGTCGACGTTGACCGCCAGCACCGCATCGGCGTTCGCACCGGCGACCAGGACCGAGCCGTTGTCTTGCCAGACCGGCGTCCCGAAGGCGCCCTTGAGCTTGATCAGCCGTTCGAGCTTGAGCGAGGGGACGTCGAGGATGCGCAACGCGGCCGGCCCGGTGCCGGACTCGACCACGGCCAGGCGCCTCTCGTCGGGCGAGATCGCGATGCCCTGGGGCATCGTGACGGTCGCGACGGCGGCGGCTTGCGGTGAGGCCCGGAGCAAGCCGGAGGGGAGGATGGTGCCGCGACCGCCCGCGACGGCGGCGGCTCCGGCGGTGACCGCGCAGAGCGCGACGGCGATGACGATACGACGCTTCATGCGAGGAGGTTCGCCGCTCCGGCGGTCAGCCCCGCGAGCACGACGATCCACGGCGGAACGCGGAAGACCGCAAGTGCCACGTAGGCGACACCGGCACCGGCGAGGTCGGCGGGCGTGCGTATCGCCGAGGTCCAGATCGGCGTGACGAACGCTGCGGCGAGCAGGCCGACGACACCGGCGTTCGCGCCCGCGAGCGCCGCTCGCACGCGGGCGTTTCCGGCGACGGCGCTGTAGAACGGCACGATCGCCGCGAGCAAGAAGAACGACGGCGCGAAGATGGCCGCGGTGGCGACCAGCGCTCCGCGCACGCCGTCCACCCCGGCGCCGACGTATGCGGCGATCGAGAACAACGGACCCGGCATCGCCTGCGCCGCGGCATAGCCCGCCAGCAACGTCTTCTGCGTCGTCAGTCCGTCCGAGATCAGTTGGGATTGCATGAGCGGCAGGACGACATGTCCGCCGCCGAAGACGACGCTGCCGATC
Organism: Vulcanimicrobiia bacterium; assembly: GCA_025451135.1. Classification (GTDB taxonomy): domain Bacteria; phylum Vulcanimicrobiota; class Vulcanimicrobiia; order Vulcanimicrobiales; family Vulcanimicrobiaceae; genus JALYSX01. The sequence goes on from JANWKW010000110.1 coordinate 935, forward strand.
CCGAAGAAGCGCGCGCAGAGCGCGCCCGGGACGCCCGTTCGCGCCACGAACGGCAACGCGGCCAGTGCGAGCAGGAACAGCCCGAGCGCGACCAACCCTCCCGCGCGCGTCGCGCGCAGGTGCAGCGTCGAGCGAGTCGCGCCGGTCGTCGCGTGGAGGCCGAGCGCACCGGCGATCGCGCCCGCAGCGATGGCGGAAGGCGCGAGCCAGGCCATCCACGCGCGCGGCGCGATCGCGAGCACGACGAAGATCGCGAGCGCGATCGCGATGCGCGGTGCGTCCGGCGCGAGGCGAGCGCGCATCGACACGATCGCGTCCGCGACGACGCCGACGGCGACGACCAGGAGCCCCGCGAGCCATCCGCCGTCGCCGCTCGCGCGCGGAAGTAGGAGCGCCGCCGCCGTCATCGCGACCGCGGAGGGCAGCGTGAACCCCAGCCAGGCGGCGAACGCGCCGCCGAATCCGGCGCGGTTCCAGCCGATCAACATCCCGGTCTGGGAACTCGCCGGACCGGGAAGCAGCTGTGCGATGGCGACGCATTCCGCGAACGCATCGTCGTCGAGCCAGGCCAGACGCCGGACGAAGGCTTCCCGGAAATAGCCGAGATGGGCGACCGGCCCGCCGAACGACATGCAGCCGAGCCGGAGAAACGTGAGGAAGACGCCTGCCAACGCGCGTGCCATTCCCGGCGGTTCTGCAACGCTCGACCAAACCGCGCCTTCCGGCTTTAGCCAAATGGCCGGAGGGAGTCCCGGCGGATTTCGGGTACGAGGACGCCATGGATCTCTCATCGACGATCGTCTATGCCAAGGGCGGGTTCCGCGCGTACGAAGACGCGAAGGTCGGCCTGCTGACACACGGCCTGCAATACGGCACCGGCTGCTTCGAGGGCATCCGCGGCTATTGGGACGCGGCGGAGCGCGAGCTCTCGCTGGTGCTCCTGCGCGACCACTACGACCGGCTCGCGCTCTCGGCCAAGATCCTGATGATGGACCTGCCGCACACCACCGACGAGCTGGTCGACCTCACGGTCGACCTGGTGAAGCGCAACGGGTTCGAGACGAATATCTACATCCGCCCGTGCCTCTACAAGTCGGCCGAAGACGTCGGCGTACGCCTGCACAACGTGCCGTCCGAATTCGCGATCATCCCGATCCCGTTCACGACCTACTTGGATCCGCACAAGGGCATGAAGGTCTGCGTCAGTTCGTGGCGCCGCGCCGACGACACGATGGCCCCGCCCCGCGCGAAGATCACCGGCCTCTACGTCAACTCGGCGCTCGCCAAGACGGAGGCCGTGATGAACGGCTACGACGAGGCGATCCTGCTCTCGCACGACGGCCACGTGGCCGAAGGCTCGGCCGAGAACCTGTTCCTGGTGCGCCGCGGCGTGCTCTACACGCCCGACCCGTCGCAGAACGTGCTCGAAGGCTGCACGCGCAAGGCGATCATGGACATCGCGGCCGGCGAGTTCGGCCTGCAGATCGTCGAACGCTCGATCGACCGCGGCGAACTCTACAGCGCGGACGAGATGTTCTTCACCGGCACGGCCGCGGGCATCGCGTACATCGAATCGGTCGACCACCGCACGGTCGGCAACGGCCAGATGGGCCCGGTCACCAAGCGTCTCGGCGAGTTCTACAGCCGCGTCGTGACCGCCAAAGAACCGCGCTACCGCGACTGGATCACGCCGGTCTACAAGGACGCGAAGGTCAGTTCGTCCCGTTGACCCAGACGGCGACGTCGGGGGAGAGCGGACCGACGGCGGACTTGACGTCGGTGTCGACGTCGACGCCGGCGGCGGTGCGCCAGTCCGCGAGCGCCGCCATCTCCCGGTACGCGAGGCGCGAGACGCCGCGGATGAACCTGCGGCCGGCCGAAAGGGTCGGCAGATCGGTCGTCATCACCGCGATCACGTAAGGCGCGTTGTCGGCGTAGACGATGCCGACGTCGTTGAGCGTGTCGTGCAGCGTGCCCGTCTTATGCGCGATCGCGAGATCCGGCGGCAGCGGCTCGGGGATCAGCGTGTTGTGCTCCTGTCCGGAGAGGATCGCGATCATCTGGGCGGAGGACCATTCGTCGACCAGCCGCTGATGCGCCATGCCGGAGAGCAGTTGCGCGAGATCCTGCGGCGAACTGCGCAGGTCGTAGCGGATGCCGTAGCCGTCGCTGCGGATGTCGTTCGCCAGCACCGTGTGACGCAGGCCGAGCGCGTACATGCTGGCGTTGATGTTGTGCCGTCCGACCAGGCGGATCAGCATGTTGGTCGCGGTGTTGTCGCTGTTGTCGATCATCTTCGCGAGCAGGTCCGAGACCGGATACGAACGGCCGGCGGGCGCGTCGCAGAGCTCGCCCGAGCCCCAATCTTTGTCGGAATTGCGCAGGGTCACGCGGCGACCCAGATCGAACCGGCCGGCCTGCAGCTGGCGGAAGACCTCGACCATCACCGGGATCTTGATCGTCGATGCGGCCGGCATCGAAGCGCTCGCATCGTAGCCGGTCGAATATCCGGACGCGAGATCGATCACGTCGAGGGCGACTTGGCCCGGCGCCTGGCGCGCCATCGCGCGCAGGTAGCCGGAGAGATGCGCGAGCGGCACCGGCGGCGTCTGCGCGCGCGCGGGCAGGCTCGTCAGGCTGACGAGACATGCGACGACGCAGAACCACGACATGCGGCGCATAATGAGTCATCGGCTTGGCGTTCGGCGAAGTTAAGCCTGCCGCGCGAGGGAGCGGTCGGCGACGGCGCGAAGCCGAGCCGGCCTATGGATACGGTCGCACGCTGGCTGCTCACCGACACCGACAGCGGAGCGCTCGCGCTCGGCAGCTATACCGACGAGCCGAGCTACGAGGTCAACCTGACCGGCTGGTGGCTCGCGAAAGACGGCACGCTCGACGACGACGAACAGTTGCGCGTGGTCCGCGCCACGTTCCTCGACCTCGACACGCAAGAGACCGACTCCGTCGTGCTCTACGGCACGACCCCGAGCTACCTGGCGGTCGATCTCGAAGCCGATAGCGACGACGACGCCACCATCATCGAACACCTGGCGTCGGATCTCGCCTCGGCCGACCTCTCCAACGGCCTCAGCGTGGGAACGAAGCACTACGACGAAGCTCAGGTTCGAAAGCTGACTGCGTCCTGACGCGGCCGACGTCGTGATCTACGATCCGGCCGAGCACGAGACGCTCACCGATCGAGCGTTCGACCGCGACGAAGCGCGGAGATTCGTCGCCGACACCTTGCGTCTCGTCGATGCGTCGTACGATCCCGAATCCGGCTGGCCGCTCCATCCCGAGGACGACTACGGCGACGGCAAGGGCCCGGCGAGCCTAGGCGTCTATTGCGGCGAGGCCGGTACGATCTGGGCGCTCACGCGACTTGCAGATCGGTACGGCGTTCCGCTTCGGCACGATTACCGGCGGGCGATCGGGCACGCCGAGGAACGGTTCGAATCGGTCCCGTTCGAAGAACGCGCTCCGTCGTATTCGATGGGAACGGCCGGGATCGCGTTCGTGCGGTATCTCCTGACGAAGGACGAAAGCGCCCTCGAACGCTGCATCGCCGCGGCCGAGCGGAACGCCGGTAATCCGACGCGCGAGTTCTTGTGGGGCTCGCCGGGCACGGTCGTCCCGTTCCTGCTCCTGCGCGAACGAGACGGCGGCACCCGCTTCGACGCGCTCATACGTTCGGTCCACGACGAGCTTTGGGAGACGTGGGAGCCCGCCGAGGACGACGGCGGCCTGCTGTGGCTGCAGGATATGTACGGGCAGCAGCGCCGGTATATCGGAGCCGGCCACGGCGCGATCGCCAACATCGCGGTCTTCGCGCGCGCGAGCGACCTGCTGGCGCCGGATCGGCGGGACGCGTACGCCTCGCGCCTCCGCGCGATGCTCGAGCGCTATGCGATGACCGACGGGACGGCGGTCAACTGGTACTCGTTGGGCGGGCCATCGTCCCAGAACCGGTTGCAGTGGTGCCACGGCGCGGCCGGGATCATCACCAGCCTCTCGTCGCTCGATCGTGCGGACGGGGTCGTCGAAGATCTTCTGCGCCGAGGCGGCACCTGCGTGTGGGACGCCGGCCCGCTGCGAAAAGGCCCGACGTTGTGTCACGGGACGGCGGGAAACGGGTTTGCCTTGCTGCAGTCGGCCCGGCGAACCGGCGACGAGGTCTGGCTGACGCGCGCGGAGCGATTCGGGGCGCACGCTATCGAACAGGTGCGTGCATGGCGTGTCGAGTTCGGGATGCCGAGCGCGTCGCTCTGGACGGGCGACATGGGCGTGGCGGTCTACGTCGACGCCGTGCTTCGGAACGATCCGCGCATCCTCTCGCTGGACGTCGCGTAGCGGCGTATCATTCGTCGCGCGAAGGCTGGCGGCTAGTCCGTCGCCAGCCTCGCGTAGAGATACGTATCGAGCACGTCGCCCCCGCGGTCGGTGACGCGTCGGCGCATGGTGGCCTCTTTTACGAAGCCGCACTTCTCGAGGACTCGGGCAGATGCTACGTTCGGCGCGAAGACGTGGGCTTCGAGTCGCCGCAGGCCCCGCACGTCGAAAGCGTGCCGCACGAGCAGGCGCGACGCCGCGGTGACGATGCCGCGGCCCCAGTACCGCGGCGTGAGCCAGTAGCCGAACTCGGCGACTCCGGCCTTCTCGCCGTCGTGCTCCTCGCACGCGACGGAACCGGCGATCCGGTCCTCGATCTCGATGGCGAACGTCTCGGTGGGGGACTCGCTCGTGGTCTTCGAGATCCAGAACTCGGCGTCGGCACGGGTGTACGGATGCGGGAAGCGCGACGACATCCAACGCGTGACCCGGGCGTCGTCGGCGACGGCCAACAGCCCATCGGCGTCGCCACTGCGAAACGGCCGCAACAGGAATCCATCGCCGCGAAGGATGTCGGGGCCGCTCACGTCTCGGTGGCCTGACTCTTTAGAACGGCACGCCGTCTGCGGCGGGCGCTCGAACGCGGCCGGTGATGCCGGCGAGGGCGACGAGTGCGGCGACGTAGGGGAGCGCCTGCATCGCATCCGCGGGCAGCCACGTGACGTGGCCTTGCAGAACGTACTGCAGCGCCTCGAAGAAGCCGAAGAAGATGGCGGCGCCGGTCGCGCCCCACGGCGTCCAGCGGCCGAAGATGACCGCGGCCAGCGCGATGAATCCGCGACCGGCCGTCATGCCGTCGGAGTAGATGTTCAGCTCGCCGATCGAGAGGAACGCGCCGCCGAGACCGGCGAGCGCGCCGCTGATGGTGACCGCGAGCAGGCGCGCCTTGAGCGGATCCAGCCCTGCGGACTTCACCGCGTACGGGTTTTCGCCGCACGCCTGCACGCGCAGCCCCCAGGGCGTCTTGTAGATCAGCCAGCTCAATCCGAGCGCGCACACGAACGCCACCGCGAGCAGCGCGACCGCGCCCGCGTGCAGATCGAAGAGCGGAAGGTTCGGGCCGCCGAGCGCCGGTACTTGCGCCGACGCTCCCGGCTGGTTGAAGACCAGGACCAATCCGTAGGCCGCGCCGCCCGTGCAGATGAGGTTGATGCCGATGCCGGCGACGATCTGATCGACCTTGAATTTCGTGGCCGCGATGCCGAGGATCCAGCCGATCAGGGCGCCGGCCGCGACGCCGACCACCAACCCGGCGAGCGGTCCGAACGTGCTGCCCAAAGCCGGACTGAGGTAGAAGCTGATCACCACCGACGAGAACGCGCCGGCGACCATCATGCCCTCGAGGCCGATGTTGATGACGCCGGAGCGCTCCGAGATCACGCCGCCGAGCGCCGCGTAGATGATCGGAACGGCCTTGATGATGGTCAAGACCAGCAGCGTGACGACGACCGATTGCGTCATACCGCAGGCACCTCGACGCGCGTCGAGACGAAGCGTTTCGCGGCGAGCACGAGGATGATGATGCCTTCGATCAAGTGGATCGCGTCCTTTGGAACGCCCGCGCTGGCCTGCATCGCGAGGCCGCCTGCTTCGAGGATGCCGAAGCCGAACGCGGCTAGGCAGATCCAGAGCGGATGCAGGTCGCCGACCAGCGCGACCGCGATCGCGGTGAAGCCGTAGCCGGGCGAGAGCTGCGTGTTGAAGCGATGCAGTTCGCCCGCGACGATGGCGGCGCCGCCGAGGCCGGCTATCGCGCCGGAAAGGCCCATCGCCATCCAGGTAAGGCGGTTGATGTCGACGTGATTGCGGCGCGCGGCCTCGGGCGCTTCGCCGAGCGCGCGCAGTTCGTAGCCGAAGACCGTGCGCGCGAACACGAACTGCAGGATCGCCGCGATGGCGATCGCGATCAGCAGGGCGATCGTGAGTCGCGTGTCCGGGATGAGCGCCGGCAGCCACGAGCTTGCGGGAAGCGGCGCCGTTTCGGCCCCGGTGGCGAGCGGGCTCTTGAGCGGGCCGGCGACCAGATAGTTCGCGATCGAGATCGCGACGTAGTTGAGCATCAGCGTCGAGATGATCTCGTTGGCGTTGAAGCGCGACTTCATCCAACCCGCGAGCGCTCCCCACAGGCCGCCGCCGACGATTCCGGCCGCGAGGATCGCGGGGACGGCGAGCCAGCCGGGACCGGTGAAGTTCGCGCCGAGCGCGCCCGCGGCCAGGCCGCCCAAGAGCAACTGTCCCTCGGCGCCGATGTTGAAGAGGCCGGCCCGGAACGCGAGACAGATGCCGAGCGCCGGGAAGAGCAGGGCGGTCGTCTGCGCGAGCGTCTCGGCCAGTTCGTGCGGACCGCCGAGCGCGCCGCCGAAGAGCGCGCCGAAGCCGGCCCACGGCGTGGAACCGGCGACGATCATGACGACCGACATCATGACGACGACCAAGAGGAGCGTGCCGGCCGGGCCGCTCAGAACGCGCAGCGCGGGCCTCATGCTGCCGATCCCGCCATCAGGCGGCCGATCGCGGCCCGGTCGACCCGTGCGCGGCTGAAGTTTCCGACGACCTTGCCCCGATACATCACGAGGATGCGATCGGCAAGCGTGAGGATTTCGTCGAGTTCGAATGAGATCAAGAGGATGGCGGCTCCGGCGTTGCGCGCCTGCATGAGGCGTGACTGCACGAGCGCGGCGGCGCCCACGTCGATGCCGCGCGTCGGGTTGTAAGCGAGGACGAACTTCGGATCGTCGATCAGCGCCCGCCCGACCACGATCTTCTGCTGATTGCCGCCCGAAAGCGTCTTGACGGCCACGTCCAGGTTGGCGGCGCGGACGTCGAAGCGTTCTTTGATCGCCTCCGCGTCCCGGCGCGCGCGCGCTCCGTCGAGCAGAAGTCCTTTTTGGATGCCCGGATCGTGCTGGCGACCGAGCACGGCGTTGTCGACGATCGACCACGTCATCACCAGCGCCTCGCGGTGGCGGTCTTGCGGCACGATCGCGGGCTTGGAATCGAGGCCGATGACGCCCTGGTAGTCGATCATCTTCGCGATCGCGTCGGCGAGCGCCGTCTGGCCGTTGCCTTCGACGCCGGCGATGCCGACGATCTCGCCGCTCTGCACCTCGAGCGTCACGCCGTCGGCGCGCGAGCCGCCGGTCCCGGCGGTGACGTCGTCGATGGTCAGGCACGGCGCGAGCGTGGTCGGTTCGCGTTCCGCGACCGGCGGCAGCTCGCCGCCGACCATCGCGCGCGCGATGTCGTCGACGCTCGTGGAATACGTGTCGAGCTTGGCCACCAGCTCGCCGTGCCGCATCACGCTGATCTTGTGCGAGTACGCGATCACTTCTTGGAGCTTGTGGGTGACGATCATGATCGCCGTGCCGCGTTTGGCGAGCGCGGTGATGGTCGCGAAGAACGCGTCGATCTCGGCCGGAGCGAGCGCGGCGGTCGGCTCGTCGAGCAGCAGCACCGTCGGTTCGCGCTCCAGTTCGCGGAGCAGCTCGACGC
>JANWKW010000111.1 GCA_025451135.1 Vulcanimicrobiia bacterium
CGCGGCGGCCGGCGACCGGATGGCGGGAGTCGACGATCGGCGATCTGGTATAGCGCCCGTTGAGCATGCCGAGGCCGCGGGCGGCCTTGCGCTGCATGCCGACGCCGCGCAGCGCCCGGCGTAGCAGATTGAGCCCGCGCTTCTTGAACCAGCTCTGCGTCAGCTGGCCGTAGCGCGCGAGGCGGTTGGCGTAGTTCTCGACCGAGTCGGTCATCATCTCGCGGCGCTCGAGGTCGTAGCTGTCGAGCAGTTTGCGCGCGTCGCCGCCGGCGAGCGCGTACGCGAGCTTCCACGCGAGGTTGGCGGCGTCGTGGATGCCGACGTTGAGGCCCTGGCCGCCGGCCGGGCTGTTCAGGTGCGCGGCGTCGCCGGCCAGGGCGACCCGGCCTTTGACGAAACGCTGGGCATGGTTGCGATGGATGGTGAACAGACCGCGCCAGCGCGTCTGCGCGCGCGCCGCCGCGTCGCCGAACAGGGCGCGCATGCGCGCGGCGTGGCCCGGATCGGCACAGGCGTCGTCGTCGCTGGTCTCCTTCGGCACGGGCGCGATCACGCGCCAGCGGCCCGGTTCGAACTCGATGCCGAACGCGAGGATCGGGGCGAAACAGGCCCGGAAGCTCGGCGCGCCGAGCGTTCGTTCGACCTGCTCGTCGGTGACGACCACCCGCATGCCGTAGGTCACGCCTTCGAGCTCGACCCCCATCGCTTCGCGCGTGATGCCGCTGGCGCCGTCGCAGCCGGCGACGTACTGTGCGCGCAGCTCGACCGGGGCGCCGCCGGCGTCGAGCGCGGCTACGCCGGCGCCGTCGGCGTCCTGCGTGATGTCGGTCGCGGTCCATCCCTGACGCAGATCGCAGAGCGGGTTCGCGCGCACCAGATCGCGCAGGATGGTCTCGGCGCGCGACTGCGCCAACAGCAGCGCACCGGGCTCGTGGAAGGTCTCGTCGAGGACGCCGAAGTCGACGCCGAACGACCGCTGCCCCGTTCCGGCGTCGACGACGGCGATCTCGGGCACGAACGTCCCGGCGGCGCGCAGCGCGTCCCAGGCGTTCCAGTCGCGCAGCACTTCGGCCGTCCGCGGCCAGAGCACGAAGGCGCGCGGCCGGTCCGGCGCCTCGGCGGCGCGTTCGAGCACGATCGATCGCACGTCGTGATGGGCGAGACCCAAGGCGAGCGAGAGGCCCGTAGGGCCTCCGCCGACGATGATGACCGGTGCGTCCACAGGCCCGCACTACTCGCTCCCGAAGCACCAAGCCTCTATGCTGACCCGCGTCACGCGCCACTGGCTCCCGTTCACGCAGATGGACGCGTTCGACGCGCCCGCGCGCACGTTCGTGCGAGGCCAGGGCAACTATCTCGAAGATGCGCGCGGCGGCCGGGTCTTCGATGCCGTCAGCTCGATCTGGACGACCATCCACGGGCACGGCCATCCGCATATCGTCGAGGCGATCGCGCGCCAGGCGGCGACGCTCGACCACGCGACCTCGCTCGGAGCGACCAATCCGCCGGCCGACGAACTCGCCGAACGGCTGTCCGCGCTGACCGGCACGGATGCGGCCTTCTTCGCATCCGACGGCGCGAGCGCGGTCGAGGCGGCGCTGAAGATGGCGCTGCAGTACTGGCAGCACGCCGGCGAGCCGGGGCGCACCCGCTTCGTGCGGCTGGCCGGAAGCTACCACGGCGACACCGCCGCCGCCATGAGCGTCTCCGATATCGCCGTCTTCAAGGCGCGTTTCGGCGCGGTCACGTTCGCGACGTACGCCTACGACGACGCGGGCGAGGCGATCGCGGGCGACGACGTGGCGGCCGTGATCGTCGAACCGCTGGTGCAGGCGGCGGCCGGCATCCGGCTCGTCGCGCCGGAGCGCTACGAAGCGCTGCGCGGGATGCGCCCGCTCCTGATCGTCGACGAGATCGCGACCGGCTTCGGCCGGACAGGCACGATGTTCGCGCACGAGCAGCTCCCAGTGCGCCCGGATCTGCTGTGCGTCGGCAAGGGCATCACGGGAGGCGCTCTGGCGCTCTCTGCGGTGCTCGCGCGCGCGCCGGTCTTCGAGGCGTTCTTGGGTGCGCCGGCCCAGCTCAAGCAGTTCTTCCACGGACACTCGTACGCCGGCAATCCGATCGCGTGCGCGGCCGCGCTCGCGTCGCTCGACCTCTTCGAGCGAGAGTCCACGCTCGCGCACGTCGCATCGCTCGTGCCGCGACTCGCCGCGCGCCTCGAACGGTTGCGCCCGCATCCGCGCGTGCGCGACGCGCGTCACGCCGGCCTGATGGCCGCCGTCGAGCTCGACGGACCGGCCGCGTGGGACGTCGCGAACGGGCTCTACGACCGCGGGTACTTCACGCGCCCGATCGGCGACGCGATCCAGTTCGTACCGCCGCTCTCGACCACGCCCGCCGAGATCGACGGGTTCTTCGAGGCGCTCGAAGCGGAGCTGTCCGCGTGAGCTACCTCGAAAGGGTCGACGCCCGCCTCGCCGCGATCGCGGCGGATCACCGGACCCGCACGGTCGAGCCGTGGCAGCCGCGCGGCGACGTCATCGACTTCTCGTCCAACGACTATCTGGCGCTCTCGCGCGATCCGCAGGTCGTCACGGCCTTCCGCCAGGCCAAGCGGGTCGGCTCCGGCGGCGCGCGGCTGCTCGGCGGACGGCATCGCGAGCACTCGCTTTTGGAAGAAGAGCTGGCCGCATGGCTCGGACGCGAACGCGCGCTGATCTTCTCGTCGGGCTATCTCGCGGCACTGGGCGCGATCGCGGTCCTCGGTTCGGTCGTCGACCGGATCGTCTCGGATCGTCTCAACCACGCATCGCTCATCGACGGCATGCGCGCGACCGGCCTGCCGCGCACGATCTTTCCGCACGCGCTACCGCCGCGAAGCGATGCGGAGCCCGCGCTCTACGTCAGCGAGACGCTCTTCTCGATGGACGGCGACACGATCGATCCGGCCAGACTGCTCGCCACGCTCGGTCCCGACGACGTGCTGCTGCTCGACGAAGCGCATGCGCTCGGCGTCTACGGTGTGGAAGGGGCGGGTCTGGCGAACGGTCTCCGCGACGAGCGCGTCGTGATTCTCGGCACGGTGTCCAAGGCGCTGGGCGCCCTTGGGGGCTTCGTCGCCGGGCCCGCTCGGCTCATCGACTTGATCGCGAACGCGGCCCGCCCGTTCATCTTCGATACGGCGCTGCCGCCGTCGATCGCGCTCGCCGCGCGGGTCGCTCTGGTCCTAGCGCGCAAGGCCGACGATCGCCGCGCTCACCTGCGTGCGCTGGCGGTCCGCTTGCGGGCGGGCCTTATGACCCACGAGATCGCTTCCGGAGGCGAGGCGGCATCGCCGATAGTCCCGATTCTTATCGGAGATGAGGAAGCCGCGCTGTTGACCGCTCGCCTTCTTCTGTCGAAGAATATATATGCGCCGGCGGTCCGTCCGCCGACCGTTCCGCCCGACACGTCACGACTACGGGTAAGTCTACGCTCGGATATTCGCGTCGAGGACGTCGACGCATTAGTACGTGAGGTTTCTCGTGGTACATCGTTCGAGCGCTCTTAGGCTGCAGCCCCGATACGTGGCCGATCCCCACCGCTATTTCATCACGGGAACCGACACCGACGTCGGCAAGACCCGCGTCGCCGCATCACTGGCACTCGCATTGCGCGAGAGCGGCTACGAGACGACCGTCGTAAAGCTCGTCCAGACGGGGCTCTGTCACAGCCTCGAGGGCGACGCCGCGCGGGCCGGCCGTCTTGCCGGTACCCGTCACGTCGAACTCGCGCGCTTCGAGAAGGCCGCCGATCCATGGTCGGCGGCGATCTCCGAGAACGCGCCGCTCGTGCACGCCGGAGACCTCGCGCCGGCCTTGCAGGCGATCGGGGGAGCGATCGTGGTCGAAGGTGCCGGCGGCATCATGGTGCCGCTCAACTCGAAAGAACACTTCGGCCACGTCGTCGAACTGGGGAACCTCGAGACGATCCTGGTCGTCGGTCTCCGGCTCGGCTGCCTCAACCACGCGCTGCTCACGCTCTCGCTCTGCGAGCAGGCCGGGCTCCCGGTGGCCGGCGTCGTGCTCGTCGAGCGCTGGCATTCCGTCGGCGCGTCGTACATCGCGGATGTCGAGCGTACGTTGCAGGACAAAGCCCGCATTCTCGGGATTATGTTCTACTGCGAAGACGAGACTGCGGCCGTCGTCGATGGCGCCCACCTCTTCGCACCGCTCGCCTTCTAGAACAAGGAAACGATGCCGACCCCGATCCTCGATCGCGCGCGCGAGCGCGTGTGGCACCAAGGTCTGCCGGCCGACCGTTCGCTGCTCGCCGAGCTCGCAGCCATGCCGGCGAGCGACGTGACCGGTCTGCTCGAACTCGCCGATGCCGTGCGCGAGAAGTATTGCGGTAACGGGATCGCGGTCGAGGTGCTGTACAACGCGAAGAAGGGCGGCTGCTCCGAGGACTGCAACTTCTGTTCGCAGAGCGCGCGCTACGCTTCCGACGTCGACGCCGAGCCCCTGTCCTCGGGCGAAGGCTTCGTCGCCGCGGCTCGCGACGCGCACGAACGCGGCGCGAGCGAGTTCTGCGTGGTGGTCGCCGTGCGCGGACCGTCGACCAAACTGTTGGCACGCGTCTGCGATGCGACCCGGAGGATCAAGGCCGAACTGCCGCTCACGGTCGCGGTGTCGCTCGGCATCCTCCGCGACGATCAGCTGACGCCGCTGGTGGAAGCCGGCGTCGACAAGGTCAACCACAACCTCGAGACGTCGCGGCGCTACTTCTCATCGGTCTGCACGACCCACAGCTACGACGAGCGCTGGGAGACCTGTCTGCGCGTCCGCGAGCACGGGCTGGAGCTGTGCTGCGGCGGCATCATCGGGATGGGCGAGACGGTCGAGGACCGGCTCGACTTCCTGTGCGCGCTCCAGGAGTTGGAGCCCGAAGAGGTGCCGATCAACTTCCTCAACCCGCGCCCGGGCACGCCCTACGCCGACCGCTCGCTGGTCGAGCCGGTCGAAGCCCTGCGCTTCGTGGCGCTCGCCCGGCTGGCGCTCCCCAAGGCCCTCGTCCGCTTCGCCGGCGGCCGCGAGGTGACGCTCCAGGGGCTCCAGGATCTGGGCATGCGCTCCGGCGCCAGCGGTCTGGTGCTCGGAAACTACTTGACGACGAGCGGCAGAGGCGATATAGATGATTTCGCAATGTTGAACCGTCTGGGCTTCGAGGTGCTCGCGTAACGTGGCTTCACCGACCTTAGGTCGGGCGCTGCGCCGCGCCGCATTCGCGACCGCCCACCACTCCGCCACGGCTAAGGGGTAGGGAACGCTTCGTTCTCCCCAGCCCCCTTTCTTGACGCGTGCGTCGTCGGAAACGACGCAAACCGGAGTGCCCCAGGTGGATCAGACCAAAGCGCCCTACTTCCAGGCCTTGCTCGATTATGTCGATGCGGGCGTCTTGCCGTTCCATACGCCCGGCCACATCCAGGGCGTCGGAATGGATCCGGCGTTCCGCGAGTTCGTCGGCGATAACATCTGCGCGATCGACCTGACGCCGATGCCGGGCATCGACGACTTGCTCCAGCCGACCGCGGCCATCAAAGAGGCCCAGGAGCTCGCGGCCGAGGCCTACGGCGCCGACCATACGTTCTTCCTGATCAACGGCTCGACCAGCGGCAATCAGTGCATGATGATGACCGCGCTCAACCCGGGCGACAAGATCGCCGTGCCGCGCAACGCCCACAAGTCGATGCTGGGCGGCCTGGTGATGAGCGGGGCGCACCCCATTTATATGGAGCCGGCGGTCGACAACGAGCTGCACATGGATCACTGCGTCACGCCCGAGACGGTCGAACGCACGATCGCCGAGCATCCCGACGTCAAGGCCATCTACGTCGTCAGCCCGACCTACTACGGCGTGGCCGCGGACCTGCGCTCGATCGTCGCGATCGCACATGCGGCCGACAAACTGGTGCTGGTGGACGAGGCGTGGGGCCCGCACTTCAACTTCCATCAGGCTTTGCCGGTCTCCGCGACCGAGGCCGGCGCCGACATGTGCATCAACTCGACGCACAAGATGCTCTCGGCGTTCTCGCAGTGCGCGATGCTCCACCAGATCGGCGATCGCGTCCGTCTCGACCGGCTCAAGGCCGTTCTCAAGATGTTCCTCTCGACCTCGCCGAACTTGCCGATGGTCGCGTCGCTCGACGTCGCCCGCCGCCAGATGGCGGTCGAGGGCGGCGCCCTGCTCTCGCGCACCATCGCGCTGGCGGAAGAGGCCCGCCGCCGGATCAACGAGATCGAAGGCCTGTACTGCTTCGGCGAGGAGATCCAAGGTCGCAACGGCGTCTTCGATCTCGACCCGACCAAGATCGCGGTGACCGTCAAGGGGCTCGGCTATACCGGCTACGAGGCCTCGGAGCTGCTGCGCAAGCGCTACAACATCCAGGTCGAACTCGCCGATCTGTTCAACGTCGTGGCGCTCTTCACGATCGGCACCACCCGCGACGCGATGGAGAAGTTCATCTTCGCGCTCGAAGAGATGGCGCGCGACGATCGCAAGTTCGACCAGTTCGCGCCCTCGGGCATCCTCGAGCACCGGTTGAAGACGTCGTATCAGATGCCCGCCATCCCGCCGATGCGGATGCTCCCGCGCGACGCGTTCCTGGCCGATACCGAGTTCGTCCCGTTCGGCGAGAGCGAAGGCCGCATCTGCGCCGAGACCCTCTCGCCCTATCCGCCCGGCATCCCGGTCATCTCGCCCGGCGAAGAGCTGACGCTCGAGATCATCGACTACCTCAAGCTCGAGATCAAAGCCGGCGTCCGCATCCAAGGCCCCTACGACGACGAGCTCAAGTTCGTGCGGGTCGTGAAGTAGATTGACCAACCAATAGCGTTGTTCGCCTAAACGCTTTCACTCTGGCCGACGGTATCGAGCGGCGGTCGCTACAACTCGGTGCTCAACGGCGTGCTCTTCAACTGGGGCCGTTCGCATGGATACGAATCCTTTGATTCGCAGACCGGTTTCACTATGCCGAATGGGGATGTTCTCGTTCCCGATGCGTCGCTATTGAGTGTTGCGACCTGGACGTCCCTGGACAAGGCGACCCAGGAGAGCTACGCTCCGGTGATACTCGACGTCGTCGCCGAGATCGTCTCGAA